>JAKVCE010000574.1 GCA_022447405.1 Planctomycetota bacterium
GAGCGGGCGCACCGCGCCTTCAAGACCTGCTTCGAAGAGAGGGTCTGCGCCTGCGCGAACGACGAGGTCTCCTGCGATTTGGCCATCGGCTGGAGCGACGTTCGCCCAGACCGTCGTCTCAAACATCGCCTCACCGCCAAGGAGGGCGAGAGCAGCTGCGGTCGTCGCGAGCTTCATATTCGAGGCCGGCTTTAAGCTCTTGTCTGAGTCGACCTCAACCAAATCCCCATCGACCCCGAGCTCCTTGACGAGGACACTCACCTGAACGTCTTCGCGCTTTGCGCCGAGAGCGACGGCCTCCCCGAGCGCGCCACGAATGAGGCCCTTAACCTTCTCCGTAAGGCGCGCGCTCCTGGAGTTGACCCTAGGGGGCGTCGAGACCTCAAGCTCGTCTGCCGACAGCTCAGCTGACGCCTGGACAGCGGAGCCATCCGCATCACCGCCGCCTGGCCAGAGGGCGACACCCCCAGCGAAGATCAGCGCCGCGAGGAGGGGGACGGCGGGCGGGATTCGTCGTTCGCCAGTATCCATGCTGTCTGGTGGACCAGCTTGCAGGTGTTCTCGATCTTCTTAGGCTCGACCAAGTCAGCCCGGTCTCGCCAGGTGTGATAGTCAGCGTTACGAGAGATGGGCAGACCTTCAAAGAAAAAGAGCGAAGGGATCCCGACCTGATGGAAGGAGTAGTGGTCTGAGCGCTGCCACAGCTCATCCCCCTTACCAGTCACGAGCTGCTTAATCCCTGTCTTGCCGATCTTGTTGGCCCTCTTGAGGACGTCAAGGAGAGCCGGGTTTCTCTTGGTGCCGAGGACGGCGACCTCAGCGGCCTCTCCGCGCCCGATCATGTCCATATTGATCATGGCGACCACCGCGTCCTTTGAGACGGGGAGGGCCCGACAGAACGCCTTGCTTCCCAAGAGCCCGTCCTCTTCAGCGGAGAAAGCACAGAAGATCACCGAGCGCTTCGGCGCGGAGACCTTGAGAGCGCTGGCAACGGCCAGCAGACCGCTCGTCCCTGAGGCGTTGTCGTCAGCGCCAGGCCCTACACGACCGCCTGTGTCGACGCCGATGTGGTCGTAATGAGCTCCGATCACGATGTACTCAGCGGCCATCGCCTCGTCACTGCCAGGCAGAACACCCACGACGTTGTCGATGCGGACGTCTTGAAGCCGAAGCGAAGACCGAACGTCAACGACGCAGGGTTTCACGCTGACCTTCTTAGGGGCTCCGCTGCGGTCGACCTTAGAGGCGATGTCGAGGACGTCAACGCCTGTCATTAGCTCCGCGAACGCTGGCGTGACTTCGATCACGGGCGGCCTCCGGCGAGGAGGGCGAGGCTCTGACACCTGCGGGAAGCTGGCGTGGGTGTACCGGAAGTCCAGGGGCAGCGGCTCAAAGTCTGGTCGCCTTCCCTTGGGAGGCGCAGCGTCCCTTCGAACAACAATGACGCCGCCCACGCCCGCGTCCTGCAGCGCGTGCAGCTTGGCCCAGAGGGAGGCCTCTTCGCTCTGCTCTGGCCCA
>JAKVCE010000575.1 GCA_022447405.1 Planctomycetota bacterium
TCCAAGATCAGCGTCTACCCCGGGAGCACCTGCCCCGCCCCTGGCTCCTCCCTCGCGTGTAACGACGACGCCTGCGCGCTCCAGTCCGGGATCATGTTCCCCGCCACCGCGGGCTCGACCTACATGCTGCAGGTCGGAAACTTCCCCGGCGCCCTCGCAAACTCCGGAGGCTCGATCACCATCGGTGAGGACGCGCCCATCCTCAACCCTGACAACGGTCACTACTACGACTTCGTCCAAGGCGTGTACGACTTCAACGCAGCGCGAGCCGCGGCGGAGAGCATGACCTACCTCGGCTCACAGGGTCACCTCGCGACGATCTCGGACGCAGCCGAGAACACCTTCCTGGCGACGACCTTCGGCGGCAGGGCGTGGATCGGCGCGTACCAGGACTTCAACGACCCCAACTACTCCGAGCCCGGCGGCGGCTGGGTGTGGGTCACCGGAGAGCCGTGGACCTACGACTCATGGAACCCTGGCGAGCCCAACGACTACGGCGCCAACGAGCACTACGCAGAGACCTTCTCCAACGGCGAGTGGAACGACCAGCCCCTCAGCGGGAACAACGTCGTCCAAGGCTTCTACGTCGAGTTCGGCGACGTCACGATCCCCGGCATCTTCTGCGAGGGAACAGCCGCGAACCCGACCGGTTGCCCCTGCGGCAACTTGGGTAATGACGGCGAGGGCTGCGCGAACGGCTCTGGAGTCGGCGGCAAGCTCCGCTCGACCGGCTCCGCGAGCGTGGGCGCAGGCGACCTCGTGCTCCAAGGCTCCCAGCTCATCCCCAACCAGCCCGCCCTCTACTTCCAAGGGAACAACGCCGTCAACAACGGAGACGGCGTCCTCTTCGGCGACGGCATCCGCTGCGCCGGGGGCGGCGTGATCCGCCTGCAGGTCCGCTTCTCCGACAGCACCGGCGGCTCGGTGACGACGGTGAATGTCGCGTCCGCGGGGAGCGTCGCTGCCGGTGACGTCAAGCGCTACCAGATCTGGTACCGAGACCCGGTCTCGAGCCCCTGCGGCGCGCTCTTCAACCTGTCGAACGGCCTCGAGCTGACCTTCAACGCTTAATCCCGCTAGGAGTTACCCATGAGAGTTCACCTCTTCCCGATCGCAGCGCTCATCCTCTCCGCTAGCCCCGCGCTGGCGCTCCAAGGCAGCGACTCCTGCGCGACCGCGCAGGCCATCGCAGGCTCAGGCAGCTTCAACTTCGACTGCACCTCCGCGACCACGGGAGCGGAGGGTCAGAACGAGGCCCTGTGCTATGCCTTCGCCTCGACGACCGTCGACTACGACGTCTGGTTCGAGTGGACCTCTGACTTTTCAGGCACGGCGATCGTCACCTCCTGCGCAGGGACGAGCGAGGACACCAAGATCGCTGCCTACCCTGGAGGAGGCTGCCCCACAGCCAACACAGCGCTCGCCTGCAATGACGACCTCTGTAACTACCAGTCCACGATCAACTTCGACGCTGTCGCTGGCTCCTCCTACATGATCCAGCTCGGGAACTTCC
>JAKVCE010000576.1 GCA_022447405.1 Planctomycetota bacterium
CGTCCCCTATCTAGACCTCGCCAAGATCCCTCGGTCGCAGCCCACGGACAGGTCCTCTAGCCTGAACCAAAGGCGATAGGGCTATCAGGGCGTGATCATCGCCAAGAGCTCCTCTCGGCGGCCCTCAATCTCTTGAAGGGAGCGGCCTTCGAGCTGATCAGTGCTGAAGGACTCCACGCAGCGAGAGGCCGCCGCGGTGCCATAGAGCATGGCCTGTCTCAGAGTTGAAGGGTTCGAGTCCCCGACTGAGGCCATGAAGCCCATAAAGCCTCCAGCGAAGCTGTCCCCAGCGCCGGTGGGGTCGACCACATTCACGACGGGATATGCCGGGACGGTGAAGCGCCAGCTCTCCTCGAGCAAGAAGGCCCCGTGCTCGCCCTTCTTGAGGACGACCAAGCCAGGGCCGAGGGCGCGAACGGCAGCAGCGGCCCGCCAGAGGTTGTCCTCGCCCGTAAGCATCCGAGCCTCCTCGTCATTCAGGACAACCGCATCAACGCGTCCGAGGAGCTCCACGAGCTCATCGCGAGCGATGTCAATCCAGAGGTTCATCGTGTCCATCATCACAAACTCTGGAGACTCGATCTGATCGAGGCCACGGGCCTGCACCTGGGGAGATGCGTTCGCCAGGAATACAAAGCGGGCGCCTCGCTGGGCTTCAGGGACCTTGGGGTCGAAGTGCTCTAGGACGTTGAGCTGAGTATCTAGCGTGTGACGGGTGTTCCAGTCCGGCTCATATCGCCCCGACCAGCGGAACGTGCGCCCATCGGCGACCTCCAGGCCTTCGAGGTCAATCCCCGCGGCCTTGAGGGCCTCAGTGTGCTTTGGAAGAAAATCCTGGCCAACAACGCCTACGAGAGAGGTGGGCGTGAAGAGCGAGGACGCGAGGGCAAAATAGACGGCTGATCCGCCGAGGATCTCTTCGCGCTTATCGTGCGCGGTCTCGATCGTGTCGTAGGCCAGGGTTCCGATTACGGTGAGTGACATAAGCGACTTTGGTGCTAAGAGTCCGTCTTCTAAAGCGAGTGATCAGGAGTTTCCGGTGCCCAAGGGTGAGCTCGGGGCGGTCAAGCAGGAGCCTTGGCCCAGAGGCCAGCGCCTTGAGCCCATCGCCGCCAGTCCTCCTCCCGGAGAGAGCTCGGCCCGTCAGGCGCGACCCGCTGCAGGGCCAGCATGCTTCGAGCACGCACCCTCTCGACAGGGTGATCGACGGCCCAGGAGAGGAGCGTGACAAGGCACTTAGACCTCGCTGCAGAGGCCTGGCCCGGATCAGGCAGGCCATGATCCGCGACGAGATCTACGAGCCCAAGGATCACGGTGTCGCTCCACCCGGGCATGGGTTGAACGAGATACCCAGTCATCGCTGCTGGGCCAAAGAGCTGGACCGTCGCGCCCAGTCCGGCTGAGCGAACGATGTCTGAGGGGTCACCCAACGCGCTATAGAGGCCCTCTTCTACAAGCCGCACGCGGAGATGCGCTGCGAGGGCATCGAGCTCATTCACGGCCAGCTCG
>JAKVCE010000577.1 GCA_022447405.1 Planctomycetota bacterium
CGAGCGCGCCAGGGACGCCCTGCGTGGGCGGCGACCAACGCCATGCGCGGTGATCGCTGAAGGAGAACTCCTCGAGGGACTCGCCCGCCGCGAAGTCCTGCGAGTAGACCAAGGGCCAAGCATCCTCAGGCCTCTCGACGACCTCCTCCGTGCTGGAGCAGGCGGCGAGCGAGAGGACGAGGGCCCAGAGGTGGCGTGACATCAGACGTAGGTCGGGACCTTGTAGGGCCGGCGGTACTCGCGATCGACGAGTAAGTTCGCCTCTTCGTCACCGACGAAGGTCTCTGTGGCGGGGTCGAGCTCAAGGCGACGGCCTAGGGTGAGGGGGGTCGCCTTCACGTCGACCTCGTTCGCGTCGAGGTGAGCGAGCATGCGCTCTACCGACTCAGCGAAGTGCGGATGATCTTCGGCCATCGCCTCACGGATTTCTTCGACGCTAGCCTCTCCACCGAGGGTGTGGGAGACGACGCCCATGTGGCAGCAGGCGCTCGAGAGGTGCCCCTCGATGATGTCCCCGTTCAGGTCCCCGACCTTTCGGCTGCGCACGCAGTCGATGAAGTTCTGGAAGTGGGAGACGCCGCCTCCCTTGAAGTCCCTGATCTCCTTGTCGTCGTTGTCGTAGGCGTGGATCGGACCGCCGGTCCCGTCGAAGCGGATCCAGCCGCCCTCGCAGTGAGCGACGACGCCGATGCGCGTGCCCATGTAGCGGTCCATGGTCCCGCCGTTCCAGTTGGCCTGGGAGGCCTTGTCCTTCGGGAGCCCGCGCACCTCGAAGAGGAGGGGGACGCCGTCGTAGTCGAGCATCACGACCTGAGAGTTGGGAGTGTCCCCGTCGTCGTCGTAGCCGACGCGGCCGCCGACGGAGAGGACGCCTGTGGGGAGCTCATCAATGCCGAGCACCCAGCGCGCCACGTCCATCTGGTGGACGCCTTGGTTGCCGACGTCACCGTTCCCCGTCTCAGAGACCCAGTGCCAGTCGTAGTGGAGGCGGCTGCGCATCAAGGGCTTGAGCGGCGCGGGACCGGTCCACATCTCGTAGTCGACGGAGGCCGGGACTCCGGTCGGCCCGTCGACCTTGCCGATGCTCTTGCGGGGCTTGTAGCAGGTGCCGTGGACGGCGAGCACCTTGCCGAGGTTGCCGGAGTGGATCCAGTTGATCGCCTCACGGGTCGGGCCGTGTGAGCGGGACTGAGTCCCAGACTGACAGATGCGGTTGTACTTGCGCGCGGCCCTCACGAGCTGGCGGCCCTCCCAGATGTTGTGCGAGACCGGCTTCTCGACGTAGACGTCTTTGCCAGCCTGGCAGGCCCAGATGCCCTGGAGCGCGTGCCAGTGGTTCGGCGTCGCGATCGCGACGGCGTCGAGGTCCTCGCGCATGAGCAGGTCGCGCATGTCGGTGTAGGTCTCGAGCGAGTCGCCCTTGGCCTCATACTCTGACTTGCGACGCTCGAGCACCTTCTCGTCTACATCACAGAGCGCGACGAGCTTCACGTTGGGGAGCCGGCGCA
>JAKVCE010000578.1 GCA_022447405.1 Planctomycetota bacterium
TAGCGCTCCGCGAACTGGACGATGAACACGAACACGAAGATGGTGAGCATCGCCGGCAAAATCGCGACGATCCCGCGCAGGAAGAAGTTGCGCTTGGGCTTGGCTTTTTTCTCCTCGGCTCCCATGGCTCTCGCGGGCCCGGGCTCGGGCGCGCGCAAGGAGGATAACAGCCGAGGTCAGGCTGGCATCGCCCGGAGCGCCTCGATCATTTCGATCTGTCTCCGGTGGACGTAGCGGTAGATCTCGAGGCGCTTGGCCTCGAAGTCTTTCGTGGCTTCAGGGAGGAAGGGGATGCCGTAGCGAATCGAGGCTCCCATAAGCCGTCGGTGGCGTGGGTCCCCTACGACCTCCATAGGCTCGAGGTCGGGGAGCTCGAGGAGGAGGTTGAGGCGATCGCCGCAGCTCAGGAGGCGGCTCTCTTGGTTGACGCCAAAGAGGACGCCCAGCCCGGTCTGGGAGATGTCGTCTACCACCGCGGGGATCGTGCGGCCGCCGTCTCCGAGGCGGACCTGGACCCGGACTGGCTCACCTGGCGCGGGAACGACGCGGACGGCCTCACGCTGGTTGAAGAGCATGCCGAGGACGCTCGCGACCCCCGAGGGCAGGCGGAAGAAGTAGACCGCCCGGTCAGGCTTGAGGTCAGCGGAGAGCACCCGCGCCTCGGTCTGGTGTGCGGTCTGGTCGGCGGTGCGACGGATCTCCAGCCGGAGCTCCGATCCGATCTGAAGCCGCGGCTCGTCAGCGATCCGGAAGTGGACCTCTGCCGTCCCGAGCGCAGGGCGGATCTTCGCGAGGGCGCCTCGGGCGTTGGACGCCCCGCCCAAGAGGGTCACGACAGCTCTGCGAGAGGACTTCATCAACACAGATTTCGACCGTCAGGCCCCTGGAGCCCGAGGGATCGGGTGAAATCCTCCCGAAATCGGGGCTGAGAGCCTCTCCCTCGCGAGGGAGGCGGCTCAGAGGCCTGCGCTGAGCAGCCGGCCTGAGATCGCATCAGCGAGCTCCAGACCGCGTTCTGTCAGCCGCCATCGACCCTGATCTTCGCTCAGCAAGCCCTCCTTGCTGAGCCTCTCCGCCTCAGGGAGGCAAGGGTCCTCGCCCACGGTCAAGCCGCAGCGGTCACGGAGGAGAGCGGGGTCGACCCCCTCGGCGAGCCTCAGGCCCAACCACCAGGACTCTGCGAGGCGGTGGAGCGGGCTGAGGGCTTCACTCCAGGGTGTGGAGGCCTCGCCGCCCCGCGCGCCACGCCGCCAAGCCTCCAGAGAGCGAGGGTTGCCGAACCGTACACCTGAGAGGTAGCTGGCAGCCCCTGGCCCCACCCCCACATAGGGGCCGTTACGCCAATAGTTGATGTTATGGCGACATTCATGCCCACTTAATGCGAAGTTAGAGACCTCGTACGCCAGGTAGCCAGACCGAGCGGCGAGCTCCCTGGTGGCGCGGAACAGCTCGAGCTCATCCTCCTCGGGGATGCGCTCCATGCGGCCCTCTTCGAGCCAACGCG
>JAKVCE010000058.1:0-801 GCA_022447405.1 Planctomycetota bacterium
GACATCCCCCACCGCGTCATCGACGCGCTTGGAGAGGCCAGGTCGCGCGTGCTCAGTCGGGCTGCGCTCGCCAGCGAGGCGCGGGACCCTGACGGCGAAGAGCCCCTCCACCAGACCTGTCATCAGCTCGCTGGTCTCTCTTTCCTCGTCGGTCGCGGCGACGAGCTTGACCGTGTGTCCGAGGCGCGCGAGCGCGCGCGCTTGAGCGACGGCGACGCGCTCAGTGCCTCCCTGCACCTCGGGCGGGAGGAAGGGCAGGACGACCGCGACCCTCACGCCGCCTCTCCTGTCAGGGCGCTCAAGAGCTCTGCGTCTGCCTCATCCGGCGCGCCGAGCTCGCAGAAGGCCTCCGCACGCGGGGTCACGCCGAGCTCACCCTGCGCCTTGAGCAGGTGCGACCTCCGAGCGGCGTTCACGCGCGCGATCCCGTAGAGGTCCGTGTGCTCGAGCTGGCTCATGTGCTCGGAGACGGCGGCTCGCTTCCGCTCCCAGACGTCGCTGACGTCCACCAGCCAGCGCGGCTCGAGGGGAGTCCAGACCTCGTAACCGAGGGCCAAGCCCTCAAAGGCAGCGAGCGCCAGGCCCATGCGGGCGAGCCTCGCTGCGTGGAAGTGGTCCGCGTGTCCCTCGCCGATCCAGGGCGCGTAGACGATGTCTGGCGCTGAAGAGGAGACCCTCATCGCGAGCCGCAAGCTGAGCGCGCCGAGCACGCCAGCGTCCGGCTCGTGCCCCTCAGGGAGCTCCCAGAACTCACACTTAGACACGCCGAGGAGCGCCATCCCCGCCACCGCCTCCTGGCGT
>JAKVCE010000058.1:811-2672 GCA_022447405.1 Planctomycetota bacterium
CGCGCCGTCCGTGAGGACGAGCACCTCCACCTCATCTCCGCGCTCGATGTGGCGCGTGAGGGTCCCACCGCAGCCGAGCACCTCGTCGTCTGCGTGGGGCGCGATCACCAGCACCCGCCCTCGCGGGAGCTCTTCAAAGTCGTAGCGGGTCATGCAGCCTCTCTTGTCCCAGGTGTGATGGTGAGCGGGTGGATCGTCGCGTCAGCGCCACCGAGCGAGACCGGCGCGGTCCTCGTCGGCTGGTTCTTCTCGAAGGACCAGGCCCCGAGGTGTCGCCCGGTGAGCGCGCAGGCCGCGCGCATGTACCAGCGTCCAGGGAAGAGCCAGCTCCAGAGCACAGGTCCCAGGCTCCACCCTCCGCCGCTCGTGACGGCGCCCGCGGCGAGCGGGAAGAAGGGGCACGCGGAGACCTCGATCAAGACCTCCCCCTCGTGCTGGAGCTGGAGGCTCGGCGACTCCTCTCGGACGCCGAGGTCCTCGAGCTCGAAGGGGAGCTCGACCTCGACCTCGGCGAGGAGCTCCTCAGTCATAGAGAGAGCGAGGGCGGCCTGCGAGTCGCCGTGGCGCTCGTGGAAGAGCGCGCGACCGATGGCGGCGCGCCGCGCGGGCTCTCCCGCGAAGTCCTCGCCGCTCCCAGCGGAGCGAGACCAGTGGTGTAAGACGCGCGACTCCGGCACGACCTTGGAGCTCATCCCGAGAGCGCGCAGGTCCTGCGCGAGCTGAGCGTCCTCGTAATAGAGCGGGTAGGCCTCGTCCATGGGCGCGCCGAGCGCGCGCACGGTCTCCGCCCTCATCACGACGCAGGCGCCGGAGAGCATCGGGACGACGCGCGGCGCCTCACTCTGATAGAAGACCGCCGCGCTCCGCGCGCGCCGCGCGAGGCGAGCGCGGAGAGAGGGTCGATCGAAGCGAGCCTGCAGCGCGGCGACCTCGTCCGCCACGTGCGGCAGGTCGAGGCGCGGGTGGTGGAGCGTCTGCTCCTCATCCACCGACATCCGCGGTCCAACAGCCCCACAAGAGGGGTCGCGCTCAAGCTCTTCCAAGAGCGGCGCGATAGAGCCCGCCGTGAAGTGGAGGTCTGGGTTGAGGAGCGCGACGGCTCCGCTGCCTGCCTCTGGCTCGCTCTCCTCCTCGAGCGCATGCCTGTACCCCAAGTTCATTCCCCCCGCATAGCCGAGGTTCTCCCGAGAGCGAACGACGCGAGCGCCCTCCGCCTCGATCTGCCTCAGCCACGCCTCCTCAGAGGGCCCAGAGGCCGTGTCCACGACGACCACGCGGAGGTCCGCTGCAGCGCGGCCCTCGAGGGACCAGGCCCGGCGCAGGCTCTGGACGCAGCGGGCGCAGAAGGCGCCTGAGCGGTGGTTGACGAGGATGGCGAGGAGGCTCTTCATGACGCCACCTCCGCGGGCTCCTTGACGGCCCAGGGGTTCGGCTCGAGCGCCTCCTCGACGCTCCAGCTGTGCTCAAGCCGCACGAGGCCCACCTCGCGCGCGTCTCCCATGACGACGAGGTCATGCTCGAGGGCGGTCTCCTGGTAGCGGAAGACGCCCGCATCATCGAAGAGCCAGAGCTTCACGAGGAAGCTCCCCGCGAGCAAGGAGAGGCGCGGGAGGCGCAAGGTGCAGACCCCGCCTTGACCCGTGAGGCGCACCCCGTCGTGGTGCGTCGCGGCGGCGGCGCAGAGGGTCTGATCTCCGCGGACAAAGCCGACGCCGAGCTGCACGGGGTGCCCTTCGGGGTCGGGGTTCTCCCAGCGGACGCGGAGCTCCACGTCCTCGCCGGTCCGCACGGCGCGCGCCGCGAGGCCTGAATGACTGAGCACGACCTCGGCTCCGGTGATGCGCGGCCAGTCCGTGCGGTG
>JAKVCE010000058.1:2682-9428 GCA_022447405.1 Planctomycetota bacterium
GCCCGCGCCCCTCTTCGTCCCGCTGACTCGCAGCGTAGGCGTGAGTGACCTCGCACGCGTCACCGAGACCTCTGACGCGGCCCCCTTCAAGCCAGAGTGCCTCATCGCACATCTGCCGCACGTCGTAGAGCGCGTGGCTGCAGAGCACGAGGGTGCCGCCCGCCGCGCGGAAGGCTGAGAGTCGGTCGACGCACTTCTTCTGGAAGGCGAGGTCTCCGACAGCGAAGACCTCATCGAGCAAGAGCACCTCAGGCTCCACGCACATCGCAGCGGCGAAGCCGAGCCTCATGGCCATCCCGGTGGAGAAGGTGCCGACGGGCTCGTCGGCGAAGTCTGTGAGCTCGGCGAACTCGATGGCCTCCTCGACCCGCGCGCGAGCCTGACGCGCGCTGAGTCCCAAGAGGACGGCGTTCTGGAAGGCGTTCTGGCGCGCGCTGAAGCCAGGGTGGAAGCCCGCCCCGAGCTCCAAGAGGGACGCGACCCGCCCGCTCCTGCGGAGGCGGCCAGCGCTCGGCGCCGTGGTCTGTGAGAGCAGCTTCAGGAGGGTGGACTTCCCCGCCCCGTTCGGACCCACGAGGCCCAAGGAGCCGCCGCGAGCGAGCTGGAAGGAGACCCCCTCTAAGGCGCGCACCTCACGGTGCCCGCAGCTGCGTCCCGCCGTGAGGGCCTCGAGCGCGCGCGCCCAGGGGCCGTCCCAGCGCTTGTAGGACTTGCCGAGGTCTTGGGCCTCGATGGCGTAGCGCGGGCTCCTCATGCGGCCACCTCGTCAGCGAGGCCGCCGCGCAGCGCGCGCGCGGAGGAGAGGCCCAGGCAGAGCGCGCCGAGGGCCCAGGGCGTGAAGCGGAGGAGGTCTTCGCTCAAGCTCGCCCGCGCGAAGGGCGCCGCGCCCTCACCCAAGAGGACCCAGCGCCAAGCCTCGACCAGGCTGTGCATCGGGTTGGCCTCGATCCACCCGAGCCAGGGCTCGATGGCGGGGAGCGCCGCGGGGTCAGCCACCCAGAAGATCGGGGTCGTGAACATCCACACGGTAAGCGCGACGCCAACGAGGCTGGCGGTGTCACGCAAGACGACCTGGGCGCACGCGAGCGCGAGGCCGAGGCCGAGCGTCCACGCGAGGTGCAGGACGATGAGCAGGCCGGCGAGGGCGAGGTGCGAGGCGGAGGGGTTCACGCCTGCCACGAGCCACGCCACAGGGACAAAGACCGCTGCGCCGACGGTGAAGGTCATGAAGCTGGTCAAGACCGGCTGCAGCACCAAGAGGTCCGCCGGGAAGGAGGAGCGCTGTACGAGGTTGCGGCTCTCGAAGAAGGTCGTCGACGCGCGCGAGGCGCAGTCTGCGAAGGAGGTCCACGCCAAGACTCCCGCGAAGATCCAGACGGCGCCCAAGGCGGGGCTCGCGTCGGGCGCGGCGGGGCGCAGGCCGAAGAGCTCGCTGAAGACGAAGGCGTAGACCAAGAAGAGCGCGAGCGGCTGGACGAAGGGCCAGAGCGGGCCGAGGGCGGTCCCCAAGAAGCGCGCGCGCCACTCGCGACGCACCCAGGTCAGCACGAGGTCGCGGTGAGCGAGCGCGCGCTCCGGGTAACGCCAGAGCTCGGCGATGTAGTCAGCGGGGCCGGGTCGATCGGGACCGATCCAACCACCGTGGGCGCGGGGGACGTGGTGGGGCATGGCGATGCGCCCTCCCTAGAGAGGGCCTCAACCGTTTGGTTCGGTGCTCGGAGCCCCCCTGATTGAGCCCCATGCCCAAAATCCGACATCCCAAAGCCACGACGACCCGCGCCGCCACGCCCAATATGGCGTAAATCCTTACTTTTCAATGGATAAGGACAATCTTCTAGCGGCTTCGCAGGGGCGCTCCCTGCGCTCAAAATTACCGCTTATCGAGCCTAAGCAGCCGAACGGAACAGGCTGCTCATCGCTCCCTGCGAGCGCCCCCAGAGACGAGGCTGCCCTTGATGACCTGCAACAAGAAGCGCGCGCGCTCCCTGGAGTCGCGAGCCTCCTCCCAGTCCGCGTACTGCGGGTCGAGCGGCCGGGCGAGGTTCTTGTTCACTTCGCGCTGCACGCGCACCTCGATGGAGAGCTTCCCTGTGTCGGTCGTGGAGTACTTGACCCACGCGCGCTCTCGAAAGCCCTGGCCGCTGAAGGGCGCGAGCTCCGTGCGCCAGCCCGAGGTCACGGTGTTGTTCACCGGGTCAAAGCCCGGAGCGACCTGGGGGAAGCCTTCGCGCTCGAAGGCGATGCGCGTCACCTCCCAGAGCACGCGGCGACTGACCGTGGGCGCAGCGGACTCCTCCCAGATCGGATCAGGGGTTGAGCTGCAGGCAGAGAGAGAGAGCAGGAGCGCCCCAGCGAGGGTCGCGCAGCGCTTGGTGATGTTCATGAGATGGGTCCCGTCCGCTCCTTTGTCTCCCGGTCCTTGTCCTTTTCGCGCAGCACGATGCGCACAGGGACGTCCTCGAAGGGGAGCTCCTTGCGCAGCCGATTGGACAGGTATCGGATGTAGTCCTTGGTGAACAGCTTCTTGTCATTCACGAACAGGACGAAGGTCGGCGGGCTGACCTCGGCCTGGGTCGCGTAGTGGATCTTGGCGCGATAGCCCTTCGAGTTCGGGACCCGGGCCGTGAGCGCGCGCTCTAGGACGCGGTTCAGCTCACCCGTCCCCACGCGCTGCTGGCCCTGCTCAAAGAGCCCCTCCGCCTTCTCGACGAGCTGGTCGATGCCCTTCCCCTTCTTGGCAGAGAGCTTCACGAAGGGAGCCCAGGAGAGCCCCCGCAGGTGGAGGTCTAGGTCCTCACGGAACTCTTTCAAGGTGCGCTCCGAGAGGTCCCACTTGTTCGCGGCGATCACGACGGGTGAGTGATGATCCATCACGTAGCGCGCGAGCTTCTTCTCGATGGCCGAGATCGGCTCGGTCATGTCGAAGAGGATCACGACCACGTCCGCGCGGCGGATCGCGCGGTAGCTGCGCGTGTCCGAGTAGAACTCGATCGCGTCAGCGATGCTCTTCTTCTTGCGCACCCCCGCTGTGTCGATGGCGACGAAGCGCTTCCCGTCACGCTCGAACACGACGTCCACAGAGTCCCGCGTCGTCCCCGGGATCTCCGAGACGATCATGCGCTCCTCGCGGGCGAGCTGGTTGATGAGGGTGGACTTCCCCGCGTTGCGCCTGCCGACCACGGCGAGCTTCATCGTCGGGCGCTCCTCCTCGGGGGGCTTCTCGAGGAATCGGTCCGAGCCGAGGTGTTCGATCACCTGCTCGTAGACCTCAGTCAGCCCCTCCGCGTTCTGCGCGCTGATAGGGAAGGGTCCGTCGCCTACGCCGAGGCGCCGAAACTCGTCAGTGCCCCACTCGAGCTCCTCGCTCTCGATCTTGTTGACGCACAAGATCACCGGGAGCCCCGCGCCACGGAGCGAGTCGGCGACCTTTCGGTCCAGAGGCGTGATGCCGTCGCGTCCGTCCACGAGGAAGAGCACGAGGTCCGCGCTCCCGATGGCGGTGGAGACCTGCTCCTCCACGTGCGGGCCCAGGTCGTCTCGATCCACGATCCCGACCCCGCCTGTGTCGATGACCTCGACCCAGCGCTCGTGGCGACCGCGGAAGAGCCGCGCCTGCACAGCGATCCGATCTCTCGTCACGCCCGCGGTGGGCTCAACGATCGAGACGCGGCTGCCGCACATGCGGTTCAAGAGCGTCGATTTGCCGACGTTCGGGCGTCCGACGAGGCAGACGCGCGCGAGGCGCTTGTTGGAGTCATCCGTCATGGTTCGAGGGGGAAGGGTACGCGATCCGGGGTCACGAGGGACTCAGGGGAGCCTCCAAGCGCGGTGGAGCTGCCCCAGCACGCGCACACGGAGGCCTCTGGAGGTCGCGGCGGCGGTGAGGCCACTGAGCTCTTCGCGGGTCGGACCTGCCACGCCCCCCACCGGGGTCGCGGGCTGCAAGAAGAGCTGCAGCTCGGGAGCCAGCTCGCTGACGTCCGCAAAGAGCGCCTCGTAGACATCGGCTGGGTGACCGCCAGCGACGACGATCTTCCCGCAAGCATCTCGGTCACGGATGGACTCCAGGAGCGCTCTGCGCGCTCGCTGCCACTCCTCGTCAGTCGACGGGCTGGACTCCTCCTCTGTGAAGCCGACAGAGGTCGGCGCCTCCATGTCGAGCGGGAGCTTGAGATCTGCGCTCACGTGATCGCACGCGTCGAGGACCCTGCGGAGGCTCAAGGGGTGCGCACCCGCAGTCTCGAGGTGAACGCGTCGCCGCTTGAGGAGCGGGCGCAGCGCCAGCAGGAACTCCGCCCAGAGCAGGGGCTCTCCCCCGGTGACGCTGACCGCCATGCGGCCGGTGGGGTCCACCTCATCGATCCATCGCTTCGCCTCCTCTGCGCTCACCCACGCTGGCTCGCTGCGCGTCTCCGCTCCCGCACGAACTCGCGCGGTCGCCGCTGGAGTGAGCTCCCAAGACCCTGGCGTGTCACACCAAACGCAGCGCAGCGGGCATCCAGCCAGGCGCAGGAACACCTGAGGGCTCCCTGCGAAGAGACCCTCTCCTTGGAACGAGGCGAAGACCTCCATGACCGGAGCCTTCACGTCCAATTGATCGCGCTGAGACATGAGTGAGAGCAGCCCGCGGGCTGGAACGAGGACGGACCCCCAGGTCGCTCCCAGGGGTCCGCTCTTGGGCCGCGCGCGCGGCCCCGATCGAGTGCGGCAGCCTACTCTTCGGCTTCGGCTTCGCCCTCAGCCTCTGCGCCTTCCGCAGCGGCCTCAGCGCCTTCCTCTACCGCCGGCCCCTTCTTCTTCTTGACCCGGAACTTCGTCCGGACCTTCGGGAGGCCGAGGGGAGAGTCTTCCTCAGGGTCAAAGCGCCCCTCTTGCTTCAACTTTTCGATCCGCTCAATGCGGGTGAGGACGCTGCGCTCGCCGATGAGTGAGTCGGCGCCGTGGAGGCTGGAGTGAATGCTCATGGGAATAGGATGGTTAGTGGTGTTCGTGTCGCCCCGGGGAGAACCGGGCCGTGTTCAGTTCGAACACTCGGTCGCGTTCAGCGATTGATCAGCTTGTCGATGTTGTAGGGGAAGGCGCTCGCGTAGTCGCCGGGCTTGCCATAGGGCTTGGGGCCGGGGACCAGCTGAAGCTCGCGCTGGTAGCGCATGAGATCCGGGTCGCTCTTCGAGGGGGCCGCGCCGACGCAGACGTAGACGTAGTCACCTTTCACGATCGGGTTGACGACGGGGAAGCCCATCTCTTCGAGGTGCATCGCCGTCTGATAGGCGCGCCGCTGACCTTGCTCATCATCTCCGTAGTAGATGACCCGCAAAGTGACCATGTTCGCCTTGTCCATGAAGGCCTTGGTGTGCTGCTCCATGAGGCTCATGGAGACCGGCTCGCTCACAGGAGCCGGGGCGGGCGCCTCCGTTCGCTCAGGCTCGCTCGAGAGCGGCTCAAGCTCTTCCGGCTCGCTCATGACGAGCGCGGGCTGGATGACGGCGGCCTCTGCACCGGAGGCCGTCTCGGGCGCCGCCTGCACGGCGCCACCGACGGACCAACGACCGAGGAAGAACGCGCCGATGATGAGCGCGCTGAAGGTCACCGCGAAGACCTCTGGGGCGACGTCGGGGAGGCCACCTTTGGCCTTCCTCCTCATCGTCGGAGCAGTATTTGTCTCCTGAGAGGGACCTTCGCTCTCGGGCGAGCTCTCATTCGACGAGGCCTGAAAGGCCTCCAGCATGTTCTTCTGTCGAGGTGTCACTCTTTAGTCTCCACAGTTCACGGCGTTGCGATGGGTGGGAGGGAACTCCCGGGGCGGGTAGGCTGGTTCTGACTGGGCGAAGGAGCCCAGACCGAGTGCTCAAGTTGTCCAAAGAGATCGCCAGTCCCAAGAGGTACCGGCACCCCCTTCATGTACCGATGGTACGGCGAATGGGGCGGAGAATCCTAGTCGCACTCCCAAGAAGGGTCAACGCGTTGGCCCTCTTCCTCGCTCTAGGAGGGGTCTTGGGCCCCTCCTGCGCCGAAAAAGCGCCCTCCGGGAGCAGAGAGAGCGCCTTTCCCGATGAGGCCCAAGCGCGTGGGCTCAGGCACACCAACTGCTCTGGAGGCCCAAAAAAGCGGGACATCCTCGCCGCTGGTGGCGCAGGAGTCGCGCTCCTCGACCTCCACTCCGACGGCGACCTAGACGCCGTCTTCGCCCAGGGCTGCGATTCCCTCGCGGCGCTCATAAGCGATGACGGCGCGGACCTCTCCGTGTTCGCCAACACGGAGGGCGAATTCACCGAGCTCACAGGCCCTGGACTCAACGGCTGGTGGACGGGCCTCGCCACGGGCGACCTCGACTCCGACGGCGACACAGACCTCGTCGCCGCTGGCTTCGGGAGCCTGCGCGTCCTCCTCCAAGATGACGACGGCGCGCTCGTCGCTGGGCCCGAGCTCCTCCCCCAAGGCGCGCGGCTCTCCGAGTCCGGCGCCCCGGCGTGGTGCACGAGCGTCGCGACCTTAGACGTCGACCGTGACGGTCACCTCGACCTCTATGTCGGCCGCTACCTCGACCTCGATCCACGCGCGGTCCCGACCGGAGCGCTCGGCGAGGGATCGCTCGCGGTGCCGTGCCGATGGAAGGGACTGGACGTGTACTGCGGACCGCGCGGACTCAAGGCGCAGCCCGACCTCCTGCTCATGGGCAACGGCGACGGCAGCTTCCGCGATGAGTCCCAGCGGCTCTTCGGTGAACGAGCTGGCTACACCTTGAG
>JAKVCE010000059.1 GCA_022447405.1 Planctomycetota bacterium
GATGACCCTGCGACCAACCTCGTCATCTCGGATGCTGCCTCCGATCAGGTGCAGCCCATGATCGCACCCACGGCAGACGGCGGCTGCTATATCAGTTGGTTCGACGGCATCGCGAACGGCTTTGATGTGCGCCTGCAAAAGCTCGACGCTGACGGGGATGAAGAGTGGGCGCACGGAGGGGTCTTGGTCATCGACCGAGGGTTCAGCTCCACGCAGGCCTACGGGCTCGATGTCGACGCCGCTGGGAACGCCCTCGTCACAGCGCGCGATGACAGCGGCGCTGGCGTGCAGATCAGCGCCGCGCAGGTCACCCCTCTGGGTGTGGTCTCCTGGGCGGTCACCCTGACGAACACCTCGGCGTTTGTCGCCGCCCCTAAGATCGCAGGGACCTCTGATGGTGGAGCGGTCGTCGCTTGGACTCAGGACGCCGCGGTCATGGTGCAGCGCCTAGACGCAGCAGGCGCGCCCCAGTGGGGTACAGGCCTCAGCCTCACTCCCTCTGCGGGGACCTACTCGGTCGCGGATCTCCACGACGCAGGCGCGGACATCATCCTCTCCATGGTCCACCAGACGGGCGCGATGTTCTGGTCTCCCAAGCACCTCGTCGCCCAGAAGTTCGATACGTCAGGGCTCCCGCTCTGGGGGGCTCAGCCCGTGCCCATCTACAACTCGGGCTCACTGCAGATCGGGAACTATCCGCCCTTCATCACGGACGGGAGCGGCGGCGCTGTCTTCACTTGGTACAGCTCGAGCCCGCTGCAGTGCTACGCACAGCGCGTCTTGAGTAACGGACAGAAGGCCTTCCCGAACAACCAGGTCGTGTCCTTCAACACCGGGCAGGTCCGGGTCGACCCGTCGGTCGCGTTCGATGCCGCGAGCGAGTCGACCTACGTCTTCTGGACCGAGCAAAACCAAGGGCAGTCTCAGTGCGGCCTCTCCGGGCAGAAGTTCAACGGCATCGGAGACAGGCAGTGGACGAACCAAGGCGTCTCCTTGATCCCTGTCGGCGGTCCCGAGATCCGTCAGGTGAAGACCCAGACGAGCGGTGACGGCGCCTTCGTCTTCTGGACGCACATCCCGGGCTTCGGCAACGACACCTTGCACGGCGCCCACGTGGACTCGAACGGAGCGTTCGACATCGGCCCCTTTGACGTGAGCTCGACGCCCAGCGGCAAGTCCCGCTTGGACGCAGAGCTCGGGACCACGGGGCAGGTGATCCTCGCATGGAGCGACCAGCGCTCTGACGGTGGAGACCTCTTGGCGCAGAACGTCAACCCAGACGGGTCTCTCGGCGGCTCTTTCGAGGTCGGCTCGGCCTACTGCTTCGGGAGCGGCTGTCCCTGCGGTAACGATGACCCGATCGCGGGCTGTGCGAACGACACAGGCAGCGGCGCGAGCTTGGAGGCCACAGGCTCGGCGAGCATCGCCTCGGATGATCTCGTGCTCAGGGCGACGAACCTGACCTCGGGGCCGGGGCTCTTCTTCCAGGGTGACAACGCGGTCAACTCTGGGATGGGGAATCCCTTCGGTGACGGCTTGCGCTGCGCCGGGGGGAGCGTCGTCCGTCTCGAGGTGCGCTTCGCCAACGCGGGGAACGGCTTCACCACCGAGACCACCATCTCGATCGCGACGAAGGGCGGAGTGAGCGCTGGGCAGACCAAGCGCTACCAGTTCTGGTATCGCGACACCGGCAGCTCGCCTTGCGGGAGCCTCTTCAACCTGAGCAGCGGCTACGAGCTCGTCTGGCAGGCCTGATTGAGCGTCGCTCAGTTCGCGTACTTCACGCCGCAGCCGTAAGGCGAGACGGGCTCGGGGCAGGCCTCTCCCTTGGAGATCGCCTCGATCGCGCCCTGGACGTAGTTCGCGTATTCCCCGGAGCCGTTGCCCATCGGCGCGTTGTCGAGCGCGCCCGCGTACCTCAGGACGAAGTCCTCATCGATCACGTACATGTGCGGCGTGGTCCTGGCCTTGTAGTTCTTGCCGACCGTGCCTGCCGGGTCAAAGAGGAGCGGATAGTCCATGCCCCAGTCCGCGGCGGACTTGGCGTTCTGCTCAGGGCTCGCGCCTTGCTTCCCGGGCGCGCCAGAGTTGATCGCGAGCCAGACCACATCTTCACCAGCGCTCGGCATGTCCTTGAGGGGACCGTCCTCGTGGGCCTTCACGACGAAGGGGCAGCCAGGGTTGAACCACTCGAGGACGATGGTCTTGCCCCTGTAGTCCGAGAGCTTGTGGACGTCTCCGTTGAGGTCCTTGAGCTCGAAGTTGGGCGCCAGCTCGCCGACTGCTGCGATCCTCGGAGTCAGGGAGTCGGCGGGGTTCGATTCCTCGGCCGGATCCGGTGAGGCCGCGGCCTCCTCAAAGAGCGGGGCCTCTGTACAACAGGACGCTAAGAGGGCGCAGAGGGAGAGAGGGATGAAGAGGAGTCGCTCGCTGAGGGGGTGTTGCTTCATGGCGGAGAGGATACGAAGAAGGGCCCGGGCCTCCTAGCGGAGACCCGGGCCCTGTACTCGGACTCAGAGGGCTCAGTTGCCCTTGGTCTTGCCAGTTTCAGTCGGCTTACCAGCGTCAGTCGGCTTCTCTTTGGAGCCAGTGTCCTTGGAGGGCTTCTCTTTGGAGCCAGTGTCCTTGGAGGGCTTCTCTTTGGTCGACTTGGAGGGCTTGCCCTCGGCCTTGTCGTCGCCGCCGAGCGTGACCGTACCAGTCTTCACCTTGCCAACTTCGGAGGCCTTGCGGACGCCGGGGGTAGCGGTGGGGTTGGCGGGGTCAGCGATGAGCTTCGCCTCTTTGCCGTCAGCAGTCTTGCCGCCGAAGGGGTTCACGGTGCCGGTCTTGATCTTGCCGGTCTCGGAGACCTTGCGGGTGCCGGGCGTAGCAGAGGGAGTCGCACCGTCAGCCGTCAGGTTGGAGGTGTCCGCGAAGGGATTGATGGTCTTCTTCTTCGGGTCGATGCCGTGGCGCTCGACGATCCTGGTCTGGGGGCTGCTGGTGTCGCTGTTGGTGCTGTCACCGCTGCTGCCGCCGAAGGGGTTGACGGTTCCTGTCTTGGGATCGTTCGCGGCGCTGGCGCCGTGATCGCTCGAGAAGGAGACGGTCTTCATCGTCGGCTCGGCGTTGGCGTCCGGGCTGGTCGTTGAGTTCGCTGCGGTTTCAGCTTCGCCGCACGCGACGAGGCAGGCGCACAGCACGGGGGAGAGATGGAGCAGTTTCATGTGTCTTCGGCCTTCAGCGGCCATTTGGGTTGAATTGAAAGGAATCGATGCTGATTCGACCCGTAGTGTCACTACGTGTAGGACGCCTCGGATCGTTGGAGTCTTGTGTTCCTCCGATGGACGAAATGTACACGAAAGGCGTGCTCTAAAACCCACTTCATGCGAAAGGACTTAGAATGAGCCTCGATGCAGCCCTGGCGGCTGCGAAATATAGAAAGTTGCATTAACATTCGCTTTGTAAATGCTGTTTGATGCCGCGTCTTCGTACTCGGGGGGTGGATAAGCGCTGTCGGCTCGGTGAGCGAACCGACGAGCTCAGTGGCGGCGCCGAGCCACTTCGAGAGAGGTTGAGGAAGGCGGTCTAGGTGCGGCTTCAGTCGACGCCGATGAGCACCTGCCCTCCTGGGGTGATCACGTCTCGGCTTGTATGCCTTCGACGAGCTCATCGAGGCGTTCAGCTGTCCGCGCGGCTCCCCAGCGCTCGGCTCGCGCCCGCATCGCCGCACGCGTGGTCGTGTGTCGGAGTGCGGAAGGGTTGCGGCCAAGCTCAGAGAGGCGACCCGAGAGCTCCCCCTCCTGATAGAGGTGGGCGGCGAGCTCCTCCCCAAGGACCTCCGGATAGGCGAGGCGGTCGGGCACGAGCGGGGTGCAGCCCGCCGCGAGCCCCTCCGCGACCGCCATCCCAAAGAACTCGTGCAGGGCGGTGGAGGCCACGACATCAGCGGATCCCAAGAGCGCCGCGTAGCTCGCGCGGTCCGGGGCGTAGCCCTCGTGGACCAGCTGTGGCTCGAGCTCCTTCAGCATGACCTCCAGCCCTGGCGGGGTGGACTCGAAGCGCTCTCCCAAGAGGAGGAGCTCAAGCTCGCTCCCTGCCCGAACCGCCGAAGCGCAGGCAGCCAGGAAGGCGTGCGGGTCCTTGTCGTGCTCCCAGCGGTGGTTGAAGGCGACGCGCAGCGGCCCCTCGCCACCGCTCCCGAGGGGGATGGTCTCCAGGTCCACGCCAGGGCAGATGACCGCCGCCCCCTCAAGCTTCGCGAGCAGCTCGACGCGCGGGTTGGGCTTTGGGAGCTGCGCGAAGAGGTCGAGGGCGGCGCGCTGAAACTCCGCCCGATGCCACGCGGAGTTGAAGGCGACGGCGTCTGCGCGCAGGCAGGAGAGGATGTTGGTGAAGCCGAGGTGGAAGTCGGGCTCCACCTCCCCGTCTTGTCCCGGGTAGGTGAGCTGATTCTCGTGGAAGTAGAGGAGCGAGGGGACCTCCGACCAGGCCGCAGGGAGGAAGCCCAGGAGGGAGGGGAGGTCTACGTAGTCGCTCACGAAGAGCGCGTCCGGGGGCGCTGTCCCCTTGAGGCGCCGGGCAAGCTCCCACGCGCCAGCGCGCATGCGCCACCGCCAGTGGCGAGCCTTGAGCCCCTCGGTTCGGACCCTGTGGCGGCTGCGCTCCGCCCACCCCTCGAGGAAGACGGCGTGTGAGCCGCCCAGCCAGGGCTCCAGCGCGAGGATGTCGAGGGCGCGTTTCACGCGGCGGAGCATAGCCCACGTTAGAATGCGGGGCCCCATTCAGCGGGGGAGACTCTCGCGATGTCCGCCTCAAAGAAGTTCAGCGTCCTCAGAGACCCCGTCCACGGCGACGTGTATCTCTCCCACGAGGAGCTCGCCGTCCTCGACACGCGAGAGATGCAGCGCCTGCGCGGGATCAAGCAGCTCGGCACGGCTTACCTCGTCTACCCGGGCGCCGTGCACACGCGCTTCGACCACTTGATCGGCGCCTTGCACGTCACGGGGAAGATGATCGACTCCGTGAACAAGAACGCGGAGCTCGACCCCTCCGGTTGCCTCGCGATCGGAGAGGGAGAGGCGCGCATCATCCGCCTCGCCGCGTTGATCCACGACATCACGCACATCCCCTTCGGCCACTCGATCGAAGACCAGGACGGGATCTTCCCGCGACACGACTCCGACTATCGCTTCCGCCGAGCGCTAGAGAGGACGACCGAGCTCGGCCAAGTCCTCGAGGGCATGGGCGTGAGAGAGGACGTGCTCTCCTGCCTGCTCCCCGAAGGGGCGGAGGGTCGCCGTGACCTCCCCGCCTACTGGACTCAGGTCTTCGCGGGCACCGTGGCCTCGGACATCCTCGACTACCTCGCGCGCGACGCCTACTTCACGGGCCTCCAATTCTCCGTCGACTCGCGGGTCACGAGCTACTTCAAGATCGATCGCGCCAGCGGCAACCTCTTCATCGACCTCGCCAAGCACGAGCTCCTGCGCGAAGACATCCTCTCGGAGATCGTGCGCTTGCTTGAGGCGCGCTACTACTTCTCAGAGCGGGTCTACTACCACCACGCGAAGGTCGTGGCTGGAGCGATGGTCGCGCGCGCTGTTGAGATGGCGCTCTCGGTGGGAGCCGTTACGGAGGAGGACTTCTACGACCAGACAGACGCGTCCGTGCTCGAGCTCATCGAGCGCCGGATGGAGGAGAAGGACCCTGAGGTGCGCAGAAAGGTCACGACGCTCTGCGAGAGCTTCCGGGCTCGCCGCCTCTACAAGCGCGCGTGCGTCTTCCCGCGCTATGAGAACGAGAGCGTCCAGAGCGAGCTCGTCGCGCGCTTCTTCTCCGAGGGCGGCGCCGCCAACCGGCGGGACGCGGAGGAGCGCATTACAGACCTCGTCCGCTTCGCCACCGGGTGTGAGGTCGACGTCATCGTCTACTGCCCCGCGCGCCGGATGCAGCTGAAGGAGGCGCGCATCCACGTGCGCTGGCCTGGCGAGGAGGGCGTCCAGCCGCTCGCCAAGTTCGCCGAGCGTGTCCCGCGCCTCTCCGACCTCGAGCGCAGCTACCGCGACCTCTGGAAGTTCTACGTCTTCGCCGACACGGACGACCCTGAGCTCCTCGCGAAGGTGCGCGAGGTCGCAGCGGGCGAGCTCGGTCAGGCGACGAACGCGTACTCCGCCTGAGCAGGACGACTCAGGGTCTCAGCGCGACCCGGACGGAGCACTCCTGCTTGCCCGGGTGTGGGACGAGTTCGATCCAAGGCGCCTCACCCTGCGGCGCGGGGTGCTTGCGCGCGTCGCAGCCCTTCACGGACTCGATGTCGAGGCTGCCCGGGCCCGGCCTGAACCAGTAGCGGGAGCGGGGGTCGATGCCGGAGAGCTCGACGGTGCGTATCACGACCACCTCGGGGAGGACGCGGCCTTCGGCGGTCTCGTGCATCGCGAGGGCACCGACCCGACGTGAGGCACCCCAGCCGCCGTGCGCGGCGCGGCTGAACTCATGCGCTCCAACGTGCGGGTCGCTCGGCCACAGCTCAGGCTTCGCGCCCACCACGATCGAGGGGCCGAGAGGTGTACGCCAGACGACCGCGCCGCGGTCCTCCTCGCCGCCGAGCTCGGCTGTGAGGAAGGGGTTGACCCAGGCCTCCTTGAGCTCGCCCTCCGCGAGGTCCCACCCGAAGTGCAGGCCTTCGGGGGTCCCGACGAGGTGCAGCGGCTGCTCATCGAAGCGACCGACGAGGACCGTGGGCGCTTCGCCAATCACGCCGCGCTCCGGGTTCTGCGTCCCGACGGGGTCAGCGAGCTCCTGTGCGTGGCGGCTCCACACCCAGAGCGCCTCAGCCTGCCTCGCGAGGTCTCCGTCGAGGATATTGTGGATGACGCTCTCACCACCTGCGCCCAGTCCGGGCATCGTCGCGCCGGGTTGCAGGCGTGATGGGGAGGTGATGAAGGCGTCGAACCACTCCCTGCGGAGGCGCTGGGTTGTGCGGGTGAGGTCGAAGGGCCCTGAGGTCTCGGGCATGCGCTCTCCCAAGTAGTGGCAGCTCACGCAGGCCATGCGGTCTGTCCCGGCGAGCTCTCGACCAGCGCTCGCGAGCTCCGAGATCTCCTCGTCGAGCGAGTGGGGTTCGCCCTCTTTGACGCCCGCGCTCGAGACGAGGTGTGCGGCGACGGGCGCGACGAGCTCCGCAGGGAAGGAGGGCATCCTCATTCGGTAGCCGAGGTCGGGTCGACGCGCTCTCGCGCTCCCGGTGAGCACGTCATAGATCCAAGCTCGCTTGAGACGCCAGCCGGCGTCGCCGAGATCGGGCGCCTCTTCGTTGCGCTCTCCGAGCTCACGACCGAGGGAGGCGCGGACGTCACCGTTCATCGTGTGACAGTTCGTGCAGCCCAAGACCTCATAGCGCCGACGCCCCTCGTCCATGGGCGCCGGGTCTCCGGTCGCGCCCTTCACGCTCTTGATCCCAGCGGTGAGCGCGGCGCGGTGCTCCTCGCTGAGGCCGAGGTAGCGCGGCGAGCGCTCGTCCTCTGGGTCCAGACAGCCTCGGGTGGTGACGAGCGTCATGAGAGGGGGAGAGGAGTCGAAGAGCTCCCGAGGGGCCCGCTCCGTCACCAGCTCCACGTCGGAGGCGTTCAGCGGCGCAGGGTTCTTCCAGAGCCAGGACGCAGCGACCAAGGCCTCATACTGCTCTGGGCTCCTCTTCTCTCCGACGGCGTGGGCGCCTTGCGCGCCTGGGTCGTGACAGCTCGTGCAGCCGTGCACCTCGAGGAGGACTCGGCCCCTGAGCGCCAGATCACCGCTCGCCGCGTCGCTCCCGGGCGCTTGCCTCACGAGCCGGCCAGGGATCGGCTCGAAGTCGAAGCGAGCGCCGCTCGCGTACTGACCAGCCCAGAGGGTTCGGAGCCGGGCAGGGTTCGTGCCGCTCCGCTCAAAGCGCGCGGTGATGAGGTACTCGCCGACGTCCCCGCCAGGGAGCGCGATCGGGTTGCCGCGCGCCTCCGTGATCTCCGTTGAGACGCTGCGCTCAGGGTCGTTTGGGTCGCTCAGCGTGAGCGAGCCGACCCCGCCCTCGACCTCGAGCGTGAAGCGGTGGATGCCGGGCTCGGGCACGACGAAGAGGGCCTCGTACTCGACGACGGTGTTGTGAGCAGGGATCTCCGGGTGGAGCGCGTCGCCCTCTCCCAGCCTCAGGGCTGCGTTCGCGCTCGTGAACTCGATCGTCTTGCCGGCGTGGTCACTGGTGAGGATCGTCCGCCAGCCGTCCTGCGCAGGGGCTGCGGTCGTGAGGCAGAGGGTGAGGAGGAGCGCGCGCATCTCTTGGGATGATACCCAGACGGGCTCAGGTGGCCTCATGTTCGCCCCCATTGCGCGTATGCTCTGTATTCGTGACAACTCCCCATAATCCTGTGCCGGGCACTCCGGAGTTCGAGGCGCTCCTCGGCGCGTGGGATCAGCTCGCCGAGGGTGAGGCTGACAGCGCATTGCGCGCTGTCGTAGACCTCTCGGACGAGCTCCCTGTGAAGAGCCTCGTCGTGTGCGCTGCCCTGACGATGAAGGGTGAGGTGACGGGCGCGCGCGCTGCGATGGACCGCTCGCTCGACCTCGGCGTCGAGGAGGATGACCCGGAGGTGGAGCGCATCGAGGGAGAGCTCCTGCTCTCCGAGTGGCGGATCGAGGACGCGATGGATGTGTTCACGCGTCTCGCACAGATGGAAGAGCTCGCCCCTTACGCATACGACCGGCTCGCGCTCTGCCATGACCTCTTGGGCGATCCAGGCGCAGCGGATGAGGCGCTGAGGACTGCATACGAGCTGGCCCCCGAGGGCACTCCGCCGCCGGTGCAGCTCCCCGTGAGAGAGTTCCAAGCCGTTGTGCTCGAGGTGATCGAGGGTCTTGAGGGCGCCATCGAGGAGATCCTGAACAAGAGCGAGGTCATCGTCGCGCCGGTCCCAGCGGCGGAGCTGGAGCGGGAGCCGGGGACGGTCCCGCCTGACGCGCTCGGGCTGTTCATGGGGATCTCCGAGCTCCAACGAGCCGGCGATGAGGCTCCGGTGCCGACGCCTGTGATCTATCTCTTCAAGCGCAACATCGAGCGCGAGTCTATGAGCGCCCGAGATCTTCGGGAGCAGATCACGATCACCTTCCTACATGAGCTCGGCCACCTCCTCGGCTTTGACGAGGAGGGCGTAGAAGGTATGGGGCTCGCCTGAGGGTCAGGCTTGGAAGGTGATCTCGACCCCTTGGGTCAGGTTGAAGGTCGAGCCGCAGGGGCCGGCAGAGTCGCGGTACCAGCCCTGGAAGCGCTGCAGGTCACCCGCGCTCCAGCTGCCAGCTGCGCCGAGGCCTCCGGTCCAGCTCGCGCTGCCCGCTGAGTCACAGAAGCGCACGCCAAGCCGACGCACGCCGCCACCTGCGCAGCGCAGCCCGTC
>JAKVCE010000006.1 GCA_022447405.1 Planctomycetota bacterium
CTTCTGCGCCTTCTCGGCGGCGGGCGTCCTCGCAGATGGGGTCATGGACTTTGACGTCCTCGCTGCGCTGCTCTTGGAGCTGCCAGAG
The DNA here is from genome assembly GCA_022447405.1 of Planctomycetota bacterium. Lineage (GTDB taxonomy): Bacteria > Planctomycetota > UBA1135 > UBA1135 > JAKVCE01. The sequence goes on from JAKVCE010000006.1 coordinate 89, forward strand.
GAGCGGGCTGCGGCACATGCGCTCCTCAGCGTGGGTGCCTCGGTGACGCTCCTCGCCCTCGAGGTGGCAGGCGGCATCTCGGCGGGCGAGCTCAGGGATCGGGGGATGGGGGAGGCCTGGGATGAGTATCGGAGCCTCCGGGGCTTGGACGAGGAGGGGAGGCTGCTCCCGGAGATGGCGCAGGCTCTCGGCAGCCCTGGCGTGCTCCGCTATGAAGCGGCCGCGCGGGTCGGCGATGAGGAGGCGCTCCCAAGGGACGCGGAGGTCTCAGAGGGTCACCTGAAGGTCTCCGCTGGCGGAGAGCTCGGTCGCGCCCTCGGCGGCGCTGTGGTGCTCAGCCTAGAGCTCCCAGCCACCCTCGCGGATGCGCTGGAGGCGCTCACGTTGGACCGCAGAGAGGTACGGGACCTGCTCTTTGTCGACGAGGTCCCGATCGCAACGGGTTGGCGGGACAGTGAGCGAGTGGACCTCGAAGACCTCCTCGAGGACGGAGACCACATCGACCTCGTTCTCGCCGTAGGAGGGGGGTAGGCTTCGCCTTGATGTCGGAGAGGGACTCCATTCTGATCGTGAAGACCGGGGCGCTGGGAGACGTCCTGCGGACGACGTCGATCTTGCCGGGGCTCTTCAAGCGCTATCCCGGAGCCACGGTGACCTGGGTCGTTGCGGAGGGGGCGCGATCGCTGCTCGACGGGCAGCCGGACGTTGAGGCCTGTGTCCTCGACCTCGATCGACCAGAGGAGCTGATCGGTGCGCTCGCAGGCAGGCGCTTCTCCCTCGTGGTCTCGCTGGAGGAAGAGCGCGCATGCTGCGAGGTCGCGGGAGCGGTTGACGCTGAGCGGCTGGTCGGCGCCTGCTTGGACGAGGGCGGCGATCCTGTGTACACGGAGGACTCCGCCGCTTGGTTTGACATGAGCCTGATCTCTCGTTTTGGGCGCGAGCGCGCCGACGAGCTGAAGGCCTCGAACGAGCGAACACATCCCGAGCTCCTCGCGTCCGCGCTTGGGGTTGAGGAGGGGAGGCCCTCGCTCATCTTGAGCGAGGGCGAGGAGGAGCAGGCGGCCGAGCGGTGGGAGCGCGAGGGCCTCGCGAGCGCAGAGCTCGTGGTCGGGCTCAACACCGGCGCGGGGGCTCGCTGGCCCTCGAAGCAGCTGGACATCGAGCGCACCATCGAGACAGCACTCTCGATCCGTGAGGGAGCGCCTTCGGAGCCCGCCTTCTTCGTGCTCGGTGGTCCGGAAGAGGAGGAGCGCAACCAAGAGCTCCTCGGAGGCCTGCGCTCGAGCGGCCTTCAAGCCGCCACGAGCGGCAGCACCAACACGCTGCGTGAGTTTGCGGGGCTCGTCAGCCGCTGCGACCTCGTGATCACCTCTGACAGCTTCTGCCTGCACGCTGCGATCGCTCGCAGGGTCCCTGTCGTCGCCTTCTTCGCTCCCACCTCCGCGGCCGAGATCGAGCTCTACGGGCTTGGTGAGGAGGTCCGCTCGACGGCCCCTGACTACTGCTCATACAAGCCGGATACAGACAACGCCACGATCACCCCGAGGCGCCTCGCGGAGGCGGCGCTCCGCGTGTTAGAACTAGGCTCAGAGGAGGCCAGCAGATGAGGTATTGGATCGGAAAGGCGCTGCAGGCGCTTGGTTTGTTGGTGGTCTTCCTGGGCCTCTCGCTCAGCATGGGGAGCGTCCAGCTCTCCTCCACCCTGGACTCCATGTGGATTGAGATCTATGGCCTCCTGGGGGGGATGGGGCTGTTTTTTGTTGGCTACCTCGTCCTCGGTAGCCAGCGAGGGTCCGCTGGATAGTGATCCCAGAACCTCCTCTGTGACGCCCAGGACAGCAGTTTTTTGCGTCACGGAGTATGATTCCATTGGGCTGGACGTGTTCCTCAGCGATTGAGGGCACATGTGCGCTGGCTCTCTCGTCCTCATCCAAAGCCCCGGTCCTGCTCAAAAGGGCCCCCACAAGCCGAACCCCCAAAGAGAATCTGACCATGTTCAAGAGCGTCCGCTTCACCCTGTTGGGCTCCCTAGCACTCTTCGCTCTCAGCGCTATTGCGCCCGCGCAGTTCCAGGACAATCAGAGTCAGATCCCGTCTGGCAACCCGGCTAACAACTCGCGGAGCGAGAACGTCGACTTCGGGGATGTAGACCTCGATGGAGACTATGACGCTGTCTTCGCTGACGGGGGAGACGTGGATCAGGATCAGAACCGGATCTGGATGAATCAGGGCTATGACCAAGGTGGGACGGTCGGCTGGTTCACGGACGAGACCACATCGAGGTTCCCCTCAGTGCAGGACCAGAGCCGCGACATCGAGTTCGCTGACATCGACAACGACGGCGACCTGGACCTCTACATCTCAAACACGGCCGCGATCATCCCGCAGTCGAACCGCTGGTGGATCAACTCCGGCACAGGTACGGGCTTCTATACGGACGAGACCGCGTCTCGCTGGATCGGGCTCGGCAGCTCGGGTTCGTCGATCGCGAACTCTCAAGTGCTCCCGAGCGGCGGCTTCCTCGACTTCTCCTGTGACTGCGACTTCGGGGATCTCGACAACGACGGCGACCTCGACCTCGTCCACTCGAGCTACGGCGGCGTCTTTGGTGGAGAGGTCCCCACGCGCCTCTTCCTGAACGATGGGCTCGGCTTCTTCGAGGAGTTCAACCCCTCAGGCTTCCAGATGCCTGGCCAGACCGTCGTGAACGGTCAACCTGGGCTCTGGTGTGAGGGGACTCAGTCGAGCAACACGTCGAACTCCAACGGGACCTTCTGTGACATCGCCTCGAGCGCCTTGGACATTGACCTCGGTGACATCGACGGGGACTTCGACCTCGATATCCTCCACGGCGCGCGCCAAGAGCTCCCCCGCATGTTCGAGAACCGCTTCGAAGAGAACGGCGGAGTGCTCGGATTCCGTGACACGACCAACGCCGCCTTCCCGAACAACTGGAGCACCGGCGACGGGCACTACGAGCAGGAGATGGGCGACCTCGACGGCGACGGCGACCTCGACATCTACGGCCTCAACTGGCTCGCTGGCTTCGGCTTCAACGACAGCACGATGCGCGGGAACGGGGACGGGACCTTCAGCAACATCACGACCCTCTCCAACTCAAACGCTGATGATAACGAGGGTGACTTCTTCGACTACGACCAGGACGGCGACCTTGACCTCTTCGTCGCGAACTTCTCAGGACAGGACAAGCTCTACCGCAACACGAACAACGGCGGCTCGAGCTTCAGCCTCAGCTTTGTAAACGGCGGCGTCCCCGGCTCCTCCAGCTTCATCGCGCTAGACGCTGACGCTTGTGACGTCGACCAAGACGGTGACACGGACCTCTTCGTCGCGAACGACAGCGGGTCGCGGAACATCTTCCTGAAGAACACGACGCAGACGCCGGACACGCACGCGCCCTACATCCCGAACGTGGAGCAGGCGCCTGATCGCGACGTCGGCCCCGAGCCGACCGTTGTCCGCGCGCACGTCTACGACAACGCCCCGTACTACATCACCTGGTACAACGAGACCTGGGTCGAGGTCCGGGTCAACGGCGGCGCGCCGACGGTCATCCCTGCGATGAGCTCCCAGGGTCAGATCTTCCGGGTCGAGATCCCCGGCACCCTCGGCGGGACGATCACTTACCAGTGGTTCAGCAGCGACGAGTACGGGAACACAGGCTCCTCTGCCATCTCCTCCTTCAACGCCTCTGGCGGCAACAGCGGGACGATCTCCTCCTACTGCTTCGGTGACATCAACACGCTCACCGGCTGCCCCTGCTTCAACGAATCGACCAACAGCGGCAGCGGGTGTGAGAACAGCACCGGCCTCGGCGCCCTCCTGAGCGCTAGCGGTGACGCGAACGTTGTCTCAGACACGCTCGTCTTCCAGGGAACGAACCTGCCTCAGGGGCCTGGCCTCTACTTCCAGGGCAACAACGCTGTGAACTCAGGTAACGGCAATCAGTTCGGCGACGGACTGCGCTGCGCTGGCGGCGGAGTGCGCCGTCTCCAAGTCATCTTCGCCAACGCGGCGAACGGCTTCACCACCCAGACGACGGTCACTGTGTCGTCGGCGGGCAACGTGAGCGCTGGCCAGACCAAGCGCTACCAGCTCTGGTACCGCGACCCCTCAACTGGCGCGCCCTGCAACAGCGGCTTCAACCTCACGAACGGGGTTGAAGTGACCTGGGCGCCCTGATCGCCGCCTAGCTTCGATCCCATCATTACGAGGGCCTTACTCGCATGGGGGAGATGTATATCAGGCCTTAAATGGGCCCTGATTGCGTGGAGAACCCACGCGAAGAGGTGGCTGCAGAACTTAGCTACCCGTACTGGAAGAACCGCGCTAGGCTTCAGATAGCAACTTCTGGGGTCGCTTTGTGCCTGCGCGGCGCGTCGGCCAGTCTCTGATCCCACGTCGTCTCCCATCCCCTCTGCTATGAAAAAACACCTCCTCGCCGCGTCCATCCTCCTCTTGAGCTCGCACCAAGCGGTCGCTCAGCAGCCCGTGCTTGAGCTCGACTCAGCACAGAGCAATTGGACCTGGTCGGTCTACCTGCCCCCGCCGCTGAACATCTACGGGATCCCGACCACCACCGATCAATTCCAGATCTCTGGAAGGGTGGGCGGCCCCTTCAACAGGAACGCGAGCGGGAACGTCTACGCTGGGCAGTTCACCACTGGCGAGATCACCTACTTCCCTGACATCGAGGGCTACTTCCCCGGCGCGACGCCTGGCACCACTTGGGCCAACTTCAGGGTCTACGACATCCTGATGCGCAAAGAGTCGCTCCCGCTGGACTTCGGCGTCGAGGCGACCGCTGACGGGAGCTACATGGGCGATCACTGGTTCAACTTCATCTCAGGTACCGCTGAGATCCAGATCACCGGCGGAGACAGCTTCATCGTCCCGATCGACGGCCTCGACAGCCTCCCCATCTATCAGACGGGCCAGTTCACCTCCAATCCTGACGGTTCGCTGCACCTGGAGGCGACCGAGACTCACTCTTTCGTACTCTTCGACCCCACGACGAGCCTCACCTTTGACCTCAGCTTGGTCGGAGACATCGTCGCCGACGAGGTCTTCGACATCGTCACGTTCTGCTCGGGCGACAACTCTGGCACCCCTTGTCCTTGCGGGAACTCCGCTGGGCCTGGAGAGGGCTGCATGAACGGTACGCAGCAGGGTGGTCAGCTCACTACGGGTGGCAACGCCAGCATCAACGACAACAACTTGGTGCTGAAAGGCGCTCAGCTCGTCCCGAACCAGCCGGGCCTCTACTTCCAGGGGAACAACGCGGTCAACTCGGGCAACGGGAACCCCTTCGGTGACGGCTTGCGCTGCGTCGGCGGCGGCGTGGTCCGTCTGCAGGTGCGCTTCGCTGACGGGACGGGCGCGTCGGAGACTTCGATCTCGGTCTCGGGCTCTGGCGGCGTCGGGCCTGGTGACGTCAAGCGTTATCAGATCTGGTACAGGGACCCGAACACCTCCTTCTGCGGCTTCGGCTTCAACCTGTCCAACGGGGTTGAGGTCAGCTGGGGCGCCTGAGGAGCTCACTCTCCAACGGGGGCGAGCTGGCGAGCGATCGCTGGCTCGCCCTCGTTCGTATCTTGGAGGTGGAGGAAGTGCGGGGCTCAGCGACCCAAGGCACGATAGGATGAGTTCGTGGCGACGACGCAGTACCTCCGTTACCTAAGGCGCGGGCTCCGCCCAGAGGGGCCCCCTGTTCACCTGACCCTCTTCGTCACGGGCCGCTGCAACCTCCGCTGCCGTCACTGCTTCCACTGGGAGGACGTAGCCAAGGGGACAGACGGTCCGAGCCTCGATGAGGTGCGCGCCCTCGCAGACTCGAGCGCCCGGATGGGCCCGCTCCTCTGGGTCGCGCTCGCGGGTGGTGAGCCGTTCCTGCGGCCAGACCTCCCGGAGCTGGCTGCCGCCTTCGGACGGCACGGCGTCAAGCACCTCTCGATCCCGACCAACGGCTTGGTGGGGGAGCGGCAGCACGACGCCGTCGAGCGCATGTTGAGCTTGTGTCCTGAGACTCACATCAACGTCGCCGTCTCGATCGACGGCCCGCCTGAGGTGCACGACGAGATCCGGCAGGTCGAAGGCGGACACGAGCGCGCGCTCGCCGCCGCCGCGCGCTTCCGTGAGCAGGCGAGCCGGGAGGAGCGCCTAGGAGCCGGCCTCATCGTCACGGTCACCCGAGAGAACCAAGACGTCTTGGCAGATCACCTCGAGGAGCTCGTCAGGGAGGTCCGTCCTGATCACCTGACGATCAACCTCGCGCGGACGGATGCCCTGGACCCCACCTTGCTCGAGGTCGACCTCGACCGCTACCGGGAGGTCGTCGCAGCGAAGCGTCGGCTCCAAGAACAGGGTCTGCTCGGGCGATACGAGCACCCCTTCGCGCGCGTCGCTGAGGCGAGGGATCGCCTCATGTATCGCCGCGTCGAGCAGGTCGGCCGCGGCGCGGGCGGGCAGCACTTGCCCTGCACAGCGGGGACGCTCTCGGCTGTCATCTTCGAGGACGGGACGGTGCGCGCTTGCGAGGTCCTGGAGGAAGAGCTCGGCTCGCTGGGAGAGGTGGGCTGGGACCTCGAGGCTCTATGGGAGAGCGAGCGCGCGCAGGCTCTGCGCAGAAAGGTGCGCGAGACTCGCTGCGAGTGCACCTGGGAGTGCGCGCAGGCAGACAACGTGCTCTTCAGGCCAGAGTCTTGGCCTGCGCTCGCGCGAGAGGTGCTGAGGGTATGAGGGGCCGCGCTCCTGTCACCCTGGGCGTCCTCGTGCCGTGTCGGAATGAGGCCCGCGTCATCGAGCGCCGCCTCAGGAACCTCTTGGCCTCTGCGTGGCCAGAGGCGGAGGGAGCTCATGAGCTCCTGGTCATTGACGACGGCTCGACAGATGAGACCGCACGGCTCGCAGCGGAGGCGCTCAGCGCGGCCGATTCGACCGCCCTCAAGGCAGCGGTCCTTAAGAGCACGCTCCACCCCGGTAAGAACGGCGCGATCCGCGCCGGGCTCGAGCGGTTGAGCGGCGAGGTGGACGTCGTGGTGCTCACGGATGCAGACGTCGTCACGGATCCCGGCGCGCTCATGGCGATCGCGGAGGCCTTCGCGAAGGAGCCGATGCTGGGGATGGCGAGCGGTGTGCAGTGTCTCCACAGCTCCTTGCCGAGCGATGGGAGCGCGCCGGCGGGGGAGACAGCGATGGGCCTCTATGACACTTGGACCCGGCGAGTTCGTCGCGCTGAGTCGCGGCGCGGTCGGCTCTTCAGCGTCCACGGGCAGCTCCTCGCTTGGCGACCTGAGCTCGGCCTCAAGCCCGCAGAGCTGATCGCGGATGACCTCGAGCTGATGCTCGAGTTGAGGCGACGCCACCCCGCCCACACGGTGCGCATGATCGAGGGCGCCCGCTTCCATGAGGTGCGATCTACGGAGCGGAGCGCTCAAGACCTGCGCAGAGCCCGCGCCTATCTTCAGGCGACCCCGCACATGGACTCACCGACGCTCGGGCTCCAGGGCTGGCTCTACCGACGGCTCCCCCCGAACGCCCCGGCGCTCGGCTTGCTCGCGCTCGCGCTCTCCGGCGCGGCCGCGTGGGCTGGGTGGGGAGCGCTAGGGCTCGTCTCCCTCGCAGCCGTGACCGGCCTCCTCCTCGCGCACCCCGCCGTGAGACGTGCGGCGTCGCTCCTCTGGGTGATCCAACGTGCGCGCCACACGCCGCGCGCTGGAGGGCGGGCGCTCACTTGGGAGACGCCGCGAGCATGAGCGGTAAGGCAGGCTGGGTCCTCGCTCTCGTCCTCGCCCTCGCCGCGGGGCTGCGCGGGTGGGCCGCGTATGAGTACAGCCAGACGCACCCTCTGCGTGACGCTCCGACGATCGATGAGGCCTCGTATGACCAGTGGGCGGTGGAGCTCGCTGGTGGAGACTGGATGGGCGATGAGGTCTTCTTTCAGGAGCCGCTCTATCCCTACTTCTTAGGGGTGAGCTATGCGCTCTTGGGCAGGGACCTCCTCATCATTCGTCTGCTCCAGGCCGTCCTCGGGGTGCTCACTTGCTACCTCGTGGCGAAGCTTGGCCAACGCCTGGCAGGGGACTGGGCGGGGGTCTTGGCGGCGGCGCTCTTCGCCTGCTTGCCCTCTGCGGTGCTCATGCCGTGCCTGCTCCTCAAGCCCAACCTGCACATGCCGCTCTTCTGCGGCCTCGCGCTGGCCCTCACACGGCCAGGCCCCGGAGGCATCATGCGCTGGTTCAACATCGGGCTCTTGGGCGCGCTCTGCGCCCTCTTGCGCGGGAACTCGCTGGTGCTCCTCGGCGTCTTCTTCGCCTGGTCCATCTTCCCGGTCCCGCGCGGGCTGCCGAGCTTCGTGCGCTGCTTCTCCTTTCTCCTGGGGCTGGGCCTCGTCTTGGGTCCGGTCGCTTGGCGGAACCACGAGGTCGGCGGGGTCTACACCCTCACCACCTCAGGCGCGGGCACCAACCTCTATGGCGGCAACTACCTGGGGAACCCGATGGGCGTCGCCACAGAGCTCCCTTGGGTGCGCGGGATCCCGAAGTACGAGGCGGATGACTGGCGCTATGAGGCGGAGCGACGGACCGGGGAGGAGCTCACTCCCAATGAGGTCAGCCGGTACTGGCTGGGGCAGACCCTGCGCTCCTTCGTCCACAACCCCGGCGCGCATGTGCGGATCTTCTGGAACAAGCTGCGAGTGACCCTCGGTCACTATTCAGTTCCAGACAATCACTCGCTCGACTGGGACGCGAAGTATGTGAGAGCGGCGGCCCTGCCGATCCCGGGCTTCGGCATCCTCTCGGCCCTCGGGCTGGCGGGCTGCCTGGTCTTCTTGCTCTTGAGGAAGCGGCGCGACGTGATCTTTGAGAGCGAGGAGGCGGGGATGCGCAGCCTCATCCTCTTGGGGCTCTATCTCGCGACGATCGTCCTCACGGTGACGAGCATGCGCGCGCGTATGCCGCTCGCGGTCCTCTTGGCTCCTGTGGCCGCGGCTTGGGCGCTCTCCGTCTACCGGAGGCCTCACGTCAGCTCGATCTTGGTCGCTTGCGCCACAGGTGGCTTCGTAGCTTGGCCTGTCTTCTCAGAGACAGAGCGCGCAGAGGACCTCGCGGAGCGCGACTACAACCTGATCGCGCTGGAGCTCCGGAGCGGGCCGCCCACGGAGGGGACGAGGGCGCGTGTGCGCAACCTCGTGTCGTCCTATCCGGACACGGCGCGCTTCAAGATCTTGGAGGCGGAGCTGCACTTCGGGGAGTCTGTCCGACTCCGCGCAGCAGGTGATGAGGTCACAGGGATGATGGAAGAGCAGGCCTCGCTGCGGCTGCTCGATGAGCTCGACGCCATGGAGGGCCTCTCTCCCCGCACGCGCATGAGCGCTCAGCGTCTAGGCGGCTGGGTCCACACGAAGCGAAGAGATTGGCAGCGCGCGGAGCTCTGCTTCCGTCAGGCCCGGGAGTTTGACCCCGAGGGCGCGGACCTGAAGGCTGCGCACGCGCAGGCCATGGTCGGCTGCGCAGAGTCGTCTGTCTCGGGTGAGCTTCGCGAGGGTTGGGTCCGCTCGGCGCGAGGCCTCCTAAGTGAGCTCGGCGATGGAGCGCTCCCTAGCGAGATGCGCGAAGACCTCGTGCGGAGGTTGGACCGCATCGAGGGGAAGTAGCGCTCTTTATCGCTTCGACTCTTCGTAGAGCTGGTTCACAAACCCTGCGAGCTCCACGGCAGAGGGCCTCTTCTTCATCAGCGCTGCGCGCAGCTCCGCTCGCACCTCCTCGAGCGGGGTGTGCTCGATCTTGATGACTTGATAGAGCCCGTAGCCGCCCGGGAGCCTCACTGGCATGGAGACCTGGCCGCTCTTCAGCGCGGTGACGGCCGCCGCGATCACCTCCGGTTGAGCCCTTGGATCGAAGATCCCTGGCAAGAGGCCGCCTGCAGCGCGGGTCTGGGAGTCCTCCGATCGGCGCCGCGCCAAGGTGGCGAAGTCCTCGCCGTCCTCGACGACGCGGCTGCGGAGCTCGCGGGCCTCGCGCTCGAGGGCCTCGAGCGCTTCCTTGAGCCAAGCCTCGAAGCCGTCCACTTCCAGATCCTCTGGAGGTGCGGCCGGCTTCAGGAAGATCCACCTGACCGTCTTCGCCTCGCCGCCTGGCCCATAGATCCCCTCCCACTCTGCGCGCACCTCCTCTTCGCTCACCACGCGCCGGGTCATCAGGATGGCCTCGGCAGAGAGGTCGTGGTGTGCTCTCAGGCTCGCCTCACGCCGCCAGCCTGCCAGGCTGCGGCCGTCAGCTCGGAGGTCCTCGAGCCAGCGCGCGCGGTCGCCGTCGTAGAAGAGCTCGAGTCGATCCGTCAGGTCAGAGTCCATACGCGCGGTGATCTCGTCGACAGAGAGCTCAACGCCGAGCGCCGCGGCGAGGCGGTGCACGAGCTGGGTCTGCTTGAAGGCCTCGCGGTGCGGTCTCCCCTGAGTCTCTGTGAGCCAGCCGCTGAAGGAGGACAAGGTGATCGGCTGACCTGCGACCTCGCCGATCTGCAGCTCTGAGCCGCTCCCGCCCGAGGGGAGCTCGCCCGCTGGGAGGGAGAGGGAGGGCGCGCCGCGCTCGAGCAGCTCTTCGAAGAGCGCCTCTACCTCTGCGCTGTTCGCCGGACGGGCGGCGAGAGCAGCTGAGAGCTCCTCACGGATGTCCTCGAGGGGGGTGTGCTCCTTCTTCACGAGCTCAAAGAGGCTCCATCCCCCGCGCGCTGCCTGTGGCTCGGAGAAATCTCCGACTTGCAGGCGCGCGACCGCTCGCTCCACGACCTCGGGCCAGCTGAGCTCGTCCAGTCGGAAGGGCTCGGCGGGCTCATCACCTGAGCCGCTGGCAGCTCGGAGGGAGCTGAACTCTGCGCCTCCTCGCCACGCGCCGAGCACCTCGAGGGCACGCTTACGCGCCACCTCGCGGGCGGCCTCGCGCAGCGCGCGCTCCTCCTCGCGGGTGATTCCTGGTGGCGGGGTGGGTGGCTCGATCTGGACCTGGATCCAGCGCACGATGGTCCGCTCACCGCCGGGGCCGTAGCGGTCCTCCCAAGCGCTCTCGAGCTCTGCCTCGGTGACCTCGCGGCGTACGCGCACGAGCTCATGGACCAGGATGGAGTTCATGGTCTTGAGCCGCTGCTCGTCACGCCAGCTCGCCTCGTCCTGTCCCAAGCGAGCGAGCTCAGCGACCCAGGCCGCGCGGTCTCCTTGGTGCGCGTGCTCAACCCTGCTCGCGATCTCCTCGTTCAGCGCAGCTTCGAGCGCTGCGGGGCTCGGGGTGAGCCCCTCGGCTGCGCCGGCGCGGTTCACGAGCTGATGTCGGATGAACTCTGTTTGGTAGACCTCTCCTCGCGTGGCGAGGAGCCAATCTGAGAAGCTCACATGAGGATCGGAGCTCCCTTGAGAGGGGAGGAGCGGGGCGAAGCAGAGGAGGAGCTCGAGCACGCCTGCAGCCTAACCCTTCTTGTGGTCCTCTGTGTCCTCCCCGAACTGCAGGGCGTGGAGCCTGGCGTAGAGCCCGCCTTGGGCGAGCAGCTCGGAGTGGTTGCCGCGCTCACGGATCTGGCCGTGGTGCAAGACGAGGATCTCGTCAGCCCGCCTGATCGTCGACAGTCGGTGCGCGACGACGAGGGCTGAGCGGCCCTTGAGCAGGTTGCGCGTGGCCTCCTCGATCGCGGCCTCCGTCGCTGAGTCCACGCTGGCGGTGGCCTCATCGAGGATCACCAGGGCGGGGTCTGCGGCGAGGGCGCGCGCGATCGCGAGCAGCTGTCGCTCGCCCGTCGAGAAGGTGGCGCCGCGCTCGGCGACCTCCCCCTCGAGGCCCCCCTCGAGGTTGTCGATGATGCGTCCGCAGGAGCTCATCTCGATGGCGCGGGCGAGCGACTCCTCGGTGACCTCCTCGCGACCCATCACGAGGTTCTCCCGCACAGTGCCAGCGAAGAGGTAGTCCTCTTGGAGGACGAGCCCGGTGCGCCCGCGCCACGCGCGCGGGTCGTACTCGCGGAGGTCCGCGCCGTCATGGGTCACCGTCCCCTCGGAGGGGTCGTGGAAGCGCAGGAGCAGGCTCACGAGGGTGCTCTTGCCGCTGCCGGTCGCGCCGACGATGGCGACGGTCTTGCCCTGGGGGATCTCGAATGAGACGCCCTGGATCACCTCGCGGCCGGGGGTGTAGGCGAAGGAGACGTCCTCGAAGCGCACGGCCTCCATCCCAGCGTGCTCGGGGAGGGCGCGCGGCTCGCTGGGGGCGTCGATCTCGGGCTCTGTGTCCAAGACCTGGAAGATGCGTTCAGCAGAGGCGAAGGCGCTCTGGATCACGTTGTAGCGCTCGCCCATGTCACGGATCGGCGCCACGAACATCGCGAGGTAGAACCAGAACTGCAGGAACTCACCGTAGGTGAGCTCGCCGCCGACGATGCGCGTGCCGCCGACCCAGATCGTCGAGGCCTGGATCAGGTTCACCACGAAGGCGAGCACAGGGAAGAAGACGGCGAAGAGGAAGATGGTGCGCAGGTTGGCGCGGAAGTAACGCTCGAGGTAGCCGTCGAAGCGCTCCATGACGCGTCGCTCGCGGCGGAAGATCTGGACCACGCGGATCCCGGAGAGGACCTCTTGGAAGTAGCCGTTCTTCGCGGCGAGGCGCGCGCGGACGGTCCTGTAGGCGCGCCGCGCGCCGCCGCGGAAGACGATGCTGATGGCGATCATCACGGGCGTGAGCGTGACCACGACCGTGGCGAGGAGCGGGTCGATGGTGAACAAGAGGCCGAGGGTGATGAGGATCTTCACCGCGTCGAAGAGCAGCACCACGAGGCCAGAGGTGAAGAGCTCGTTCAGGTTCTCGACGTCTGTCGTGACGCGAGTGACGAGAGAGCCCGTCGGTGTGGCGTCGAAGAAGGGCAGGTCCAGCCGGTGCATGTGCCTGAAGAGCACCGTGCGCAGATCATGGATCACGAGCTGACCCGTGCGGAGCAGCTGCGCTGTCTGGAGGTAGTAGAAGCCCATGTTGGCCATCACCACGAGGAGGTAGTAGCCGATCCATTGCAGGAAGGGCGCCATGTCCGGCGTCCCGCCTGTGGCGCGCGCGTCGATAGCCGCCGCCAAGGGCCCGTCGATGGCCTCCTTCCAGATCCAGGGGCCGAGCAGCGCGCAGGCGAAGACGCCGGTGAGGACGCCGATGCTCTTGGCGAACTCGCGCGCGTGCGGGCGAGCGAAGGTGATGAGCCGCTTCAAGAGGCTGGCGTCCCAGCCCTTGTGGGCGACGATGTCCGGATCGATCCAGTCGTCGCTCATAGCTCCTCCAAGGCCTCCTCGGCCTGCTGACGCTGCCAGGTCTCGGCCGTCCTCGGAGAGGACGAGCACTTGGTCCGCGTGGGCGACGGTAGAGAGGCGGTGCGCGGAGACGAGCACGGTGCGCGCGTCCCCAGCGTCGCGGAGCCCCTGCAGCAGCTCTCCCTCGGTCTCGGTGTCCACCGCGCTCAGGCAGTCGTCCAAGATCAGGACGCGCGCGTCTCGGGCCAGGGCCCGCGCGATGCAGGTGCGCTGTCGCTGCCCGCCAGAGAGGGTCACGCCGCGCTCGCCGATGAGCTCGTCGAGTCCGTTGGGGAACTGGGCGACCTCCTCTGTCATGCAGGCGGTCTCGATCAAGCGCTCGAGCTCCTCGTCCTCGAGGTGCTCATCGGCCCCGAAGAGGAGGTTGTTCCGGTAGGTGTCGGAGAAGAGGAAGCTGTCCTGAGGGACATAGCTCAGCGCGCCGCGCAGCGAAGAGAGCTTGAGGTCACGGACGGGGACGCCGTCGACGGTGACGACGCCATCGGTCGCGTCGTGGAGCCTCCCGATGAGGCCGAGCAGCGTGGTCTTGCCGCAGCCGGTGGGGCCGACGACGCCGACGGTTGCGCCTGCAGGCACGCTGAGGTCGATGTCTGAGAGGGTCGGCTTGGGGGCGCCATGGTGGAGGAAGCCGACGCCGCTGAGCTGAATCTCTCCGGCGGGCTCTTCCAGCTCGACGGGCGCTTCACGCTCTTGAATCTCGCTCTCCTCATCGAGGATCTCAGCGACGCGCTTCGCGCTCGCGACGGCGCGCGGGTAGATGCCTGCCATCCAGCCGAGGGCGATGATGGGCCAGAAGACCTTGATGACGAGGTCGATGAAGAGGAAGAGGTCTCCCTTCGAGAGCTCTCCAGCGAGCAGCCCGTAGCCGCCAGCGACGAGGATCACGGCGAAGCAGAGGTCGTTCGCCAAGTGAATGACCGCGGACTGCAGCCCGCGCCAGCGCGATAGGGCGATCTGGTTGTCGCGGTTTTCACCTGAGTCCTGAGCGAAGCGCTCGGAGCGCTCCTCCTCGCGCGCATATCCGCGCACGACGCGCACTCCTGCGAAGCTCTCTTGCGCGCGGGAAGAGATGTCCGCGAGGCTCTCTTGGACGGCCGTGGACCACTTGTGCAGCCGCGGAGCGGTGAGGCGGATCGTGAGCCCCATCAGGATGAGCGGCGCGATGATCGTGGCGGCCATCGTGGGGTGAACGCTGAAGAGCAGGGTCAGCGTCACGGGCAAGATGACGAAGGCGCCTGCGCAGTACATGGTCCCCGGGCCCAGGAACATGCGGAGGTTCTCGACGTCGGAGGTGGCGCGGCTCACGACATCCCCCGAGCGTGTCTTGTCGTGGAAGCTGAAGGGGAGCAGGCTCAGCGAGTCAAAGAGGTCCTGCTTGAGCTCGCGCTCGAAGGAGCGGGAGACGGAGACGATGAACCAGCGCTGGGAGAAGCGGAAGATGCCGTAGAGCAGCGCCACGCCGACGACGAACCAGAAGGTCGTGGCGAGGTGGTCAGCGCCGCCGCCCTCCTCGATCTCGTCGAGGGCGTCGCGGATCAAGAGCGTGATCCCGACGTCGCCGAGCTGCGCGAGGGGGATCGAGAGGAAGCCCAGGGAGAGCCGCTTCCTGTGCCGCCAGAAGCGGCGCGCGAAGCGCCCCAGACCGCCGCCGTTCGTCGCCTCGCTCACGCCTCGGTCCTCCCGCGCTGCGCGTGAGGAGGACGATGGAGCTGGTAGCGAGAGGACATAGCGACGGAGAGTCTACTCCCCGCCGGGCCCTCTGGACCTCAGGAGAGCAGTAACTCCGGGCGCCGCACCGGCGAGGGCGAGAGGCTGGAGATCGCTGTCAGGTGGACGATGTCCTTCACGCCGCAGGAGTGGGGCTGGAGCATGTGCGCGGGGTTCTTCAGCCCGAGGGTGATCGGGCCGACGACGGGCAGGTCGCCCAAGGTGCGCAGCAGGTTGAAGGCGATGTTGCCTGCCTCGAGGCTCGGGGGGATCAGCACGTTGGCGGGCTGGCCGCCCAGCTGGCAGTCCGGATAGTTGGCCTGGATCAGAGGGTCGAGGGCGCAGTCCGCGCGCATCTCACCGTCGATGATGAGGCCCGGGCTGCGGTCCCTCGCTAGCTCCACGGCGCGGCGGACCATGTGAGAGCGGGGGTGCGGGCTCCCGCCGAAGGTCGAGAAGGAGAGCATCGCGACCCGCGGCTCCATCCCGAAGGCCTTCACCTGCTCAGAGGCGAGGCGCGCGATCTCTGCGAGCTCCTTGTGGTTGGGTTGGATGTTCACGCCGGTGTCGGCGAGGAAGAGCGGTCCCGTCTTGGTGAAGATGATCGTCATCGCCGCGGCGAGGCTCGCCCCATCTTGGAGGGGGAGGACCTTGAGCATCGGGGACATGGTCTTGCGCGCGCGGCGCGTCACGCCGGCGACCATCCCGTCTGCGTAGCCCATGCGCACGAGGAGTGAGGAGAGCCACATGGAGTCCTTGAGGTGTGCGCGGGCGCCGTCGCGAGTCAGCTCGCGGTGTGCGCGGATCTCGCACAGCTCGTTCACGTGGGCCTCGAGGTCTGGGTTGTCGTTGGGGTCGATGATCTCGACGTTGCGAAGCGAGGTCCCGAGCTCGTCTGCCTTCTGGCGGATCACCTCGGGGTCCCCGAGGAGGATCGGGCGCGCGATGTGCTCCTCGACCACGCACTCCGCCGCGATGATCGTCCGCACCTCCTCACCCTCGGGGTAGATGATGCGCTGGTCGCGGTTGCGCGCCCGGGTCACGGCGCGGCGCATGAGGTCGCGCTGCTCGCCCATGCGCTCTCCGAGCTGTCGGGTGTACTCAGAGAGGTCGAGCTCCTTACCTGCGACGCCGCTCTCCATGGCGGCGGCGGCTACGGCGGTCGCGACGCGGCGGATGACGCGGTGGTCGAGGGGCTTGGGGATCAGGTACTCGCGGCCGAACTCGATCTCTTCGAGGTCATAGGCGCGGGCGACCTGCTTGGGGACGGGCTCGGTCGCGAGCTCCGCGAGGGCGTGGACAGCGGCGTGCAGCATCTGGGTGTTGATGCAGGTCGCGCGGACGTCGAGGGCGCCGCGGAAGATGAAGGGGAAGCCGAGGACGTTGTTCACCTGGTTCGGATAGTCCGAGCGTCCCGTCGCCATGATCACGTCAGCGCGCGTCTCGACGGCGAGCGGGTAGGGGATCTCGGGGTCCGGGTTCGCCATGGCGAGCACGATCGGGTTCTCCGCCATGGAGAGGAGCATCTCAGGCGTCACCGTGTCGGCGACCGAGACGCCGATGAAGACATCAGCGCCCTCCATCGCGTCAGCGAGGCTGCGACGATCGGTCTCTCGGACGAAGCGCGCCTTGTACTCGTTGAGCCCCTCGGTGCGCTCGGTGTGCAGCACGCCCTTGGAGTCGCACATCAGGACGTTCTCCGGGCTCACGCCGAGGGAGACGACGAGGTCGGTGCAGGCGATCGCGGCGGCGCCGGCGCCGTTCACGACGACGCGCACGTCCTCGATCTTTTTCTCTGCGATCTTGAGCGCGTTGATGAGGGCCGCGCCCGTGATGACAGCGGTGCCGTGCTGGTCGTCGTGGAAGACGGGGATGGAGAGCTCCTCTTGGAGCCTGCGCTCTACCTCGAAGCAGCGAGGGGCCGAGATGTCCTCGAGGTTGATGCCGCTGACGGTGGGCTCGATGGCCTTCACCGCGGCCACGATCTCGTCCACATCCTGGGTGCCGAGCTCGAGGTCGATGACGTCGATGTCAGCGAAGCGCTTGAAGAGGACGGCCTTGCCCTCCATGACGGGCTTCGCCGCCTCGGGGCCGATGTTGCCGAGGCCGAGGACGGCCGAGCCGTCGGTCACGACCGCGATGAGGTTCCCTCGGGCGGTGTAGTCGAAGACCTTGTTGGTGTCCTCGGCGATCTCGCGGCAGGGCTCGGCGACGCCTGGGGTGTAGGCGAGGGAGAGGTCGATCTGCGTCAGGCAAGGCTTGGACGCGATGATCTCGATCTTTCCTGGGCGGCCTTGGGAGTGGTACTCGAGGGCCTCTTTACGGGTGGTGAGCTCGGTCACTGCAT
Organism: Planctomycetota bacterium; assembly: GCA_022447405.1. Classification (GTDB taxonomy): domain Bacteria; phylum Planctomycetota; class UBA1135; order UBA1135; genus JAKVCE01. The sequence goes on from JAKVCE010000006.1 coordinate 17,494, forward strand.
CTCTTCCTTTCCCGATGGGGTGGGTGGGGTTTCCCTGCCTCGCCCTTTTGGGGTGGGGGGGTGGGGGGGGTTTGGCGGGCGGGGGGAGCGCCCTTCGACTGGGGAGTGAACGGCACTCGGGTTGAAGTTGCGTGAGGAATCCGAGAAAAGACCAGGAAGACTCAATTCTCGCGAGGGTGAGGTTCTTCCCTCAAGCGCTGCGGATGGTCCTCAGGCGAGCACGCCGCGGCTCTTCATGGCGCGCGCGTAGAGGAGCTGGCCGAGCGCGAGGATGAAGATGATGACGCTGAACACCGGATAGGTGGTCTCCGGGAAGAGCTCTCTGAAATCGGTGAAGCCGTACTGGCGGATCATCGCAGCGACGTAGGTGATGAGGCCGAGTGTGTACGCCTCGACGGCGACGCGCTTCTTGAGTAACAGGCAGAGCACGCCCGCGATGGGAGAGAACACGGCGACTCCCCAGAGCAGGTCAGCCCAAAAGGGGTAGGCGGTGAAGAACCCCATCTGCTCTGCAGTGAAGCCAGCGCTCTCGAGATAGGCCACGTTCTCCGTCTGTGTCATGAAGAAGTCGAGGCAGCCGATCGAGTTCCAGAGGAGCATGAGGATCGCTACCACCCACAGGTGCCAAGGCCGACCGGTCGTTGCTTGTTCGGACATCATCTCCTCCCCTCAGTTGCTTCTTCTTTCTCTTTTGAATGGGCCAAACGACGAGCGCACCGTACGCAAGCTCGCCATGCATGCGCCATCTTCAAATGGCTCAGGTGCTCCTATGTGCTCCAGATGGACTCTGGCTCGATCAATGCTGGCTCCTCACCTGAGGAGAGGACCGCGCGGAAGCCCGGCCGCAGGCTCATCGCTGCCCAGCTGCCATCCGGTCTCATTCCGAGCAGAGCCACCTGGTCCTCAGGCCCCAGCTCATGCTCTTCGGCGGTGCGCTCGATCGCGCGCTTGAGGGCCTCGGCGACCTCCGCGCCGCGGCGCATCTCCTCTACGGCGAGGAAGGCCGTGTTCGATCCCATCATCAGCTCGCCTGAACCCGTGGCGACGCAGGCGCCGTGCTCAGGGTGGACCCAGAGCCCGTGGCCGGTGATGGGTGAGTCGCCGACGCGGCCCGGCGTCTTGAAGCGCATCCCGCTCGTCGAGCAGGCGCCTGCGAGCACGCCGCTCGCGTCGAGGGCGAGCGAGCCGACCGTGTCGTGGTGCTCTTCGAGGCTCGGGTCGATGTTCTGCGGTCCCACGGAGTCCGCGTCCGCGAGCCAGGACTCATAGGTCGCGCGCGCCTCGTCCGTGAGGAGCTCGCGCGCTTCGAAGCCGTGCTCCGCTGCGAAGCGCTCAGCGCCGGGGCCGGCGAGGAGCTTGTGCGGGCTGCGCTCCATCACGGCGCGCGCGAGGCTCGTCACGTGCAGATGAGTCGAGACGGCGCACACAGAGCCTGACCGCGCAGGGGAGAGCATGACGCAGGCGTCGAGGGTCACGCTGCCCGTCGCGTCTGGCAGGCCTCCTAAGCCGACGGAGTCGACCTCGGTGTCCTCCTCTACGTGACGACAGACAGCTTCGACGGCGTCCAGGCTCGCGCCGCCTGCCGTGAGGGCGGGCCAGGCCGAGCGGTTCGCCTCGAGGGCGAAGGACCAGGTCGAGAGGATGAGCGCTTCCGTCACGACTGGAGCATACAGCTAGAGGCCCAGGGGCTTATCCTCTCAGCCATGAGCTCTCCCGCATTTCCCTTCGAGGCGGTCCTCTTCGACTTGGACGGGACCCTCGTCGCGACGGATCGCTTCTGGGTCCCAGCCGCGCGGGTCGGCGCAAAGCGCGCCTTCGCCGAGCTCGAGCTGGACCGTGAGATCCCGACGGCAGAGGAGTGGATGGGGCTCGTGGGCTTGCCACTAGCCGAAGGCTTCGACGCGCTCTTCCACGAGCTCACACCAGCGCAGCGGCAGGTGATCCTCGACCGCTGCGTCGAGGAGGAGCACTTCGCCCTCGACGCTGGGAGGGCCGCCCTCCTCCCCGGCGCCTTGGAGGTGCTGCGGGAGCTGCGCAGCCGGGGCGTGCGCACTGGGATCGCGAGCAACTGCTCACAGCGCTATCTGGACGCAGCGATGGAGGGCATGGGCCTCGGCGAGTGGGTGGAGGAGGGGCGCTGCCTGGACTCCCACGGGATCGTGAACAAGGCGGACATGCTGAGCGACCTCCTCATCACCTTTGACACAAAAAACGCTGTCATGGTGGGGGACAGGCAAGGGGACTGCGTGGCCGCCAAGGCCAACTCGCTGCCCTTCGTGCTGTGTGAGAACGGCTTCAGGCAGGACTGGGAGCAGTTCGAGTGCGAGGGCCGCATCCCGGACCTCCTCGAGCTGATCCCCCTCTTGGAGGCTGGAATCGGCTAGAACAGGGCCTCCGCGGTTGCGCTCGCGCCCCCGGTGCGGATAGCATCCCCGGTTCGCCGTGGTGGAGCAGGTGCTCCACGGGCACCACACGCCGCCTCCTCCCCCCGACCCCCGATCCCTCGAGGTCTTCCGCATGGAGAACGAAACACTCCCTCAGCGCCTCCAGAAGTCTGTCTGTGGCTCCTTCCACAAGACCGCCCTCCTGCAAAAGCGCGTGCGCGAGCTCATCGGTGGGGCTTCCCCCCTGATCGAGACCCGCGAGCAGAACCCGATCAAGATTGCCTTCCTTGAGATGGACCGCGGCTTGATCGAGCTGATCCCGGACGAGGATCAGACGCCGCCCCCGGCCCTCTAAGTCCCTTGACCCGGGCCTCCCCGGGGTGGACTCTCTGCGTGCAATGAGCCCCAAGCAGAAGGGGACCCGGCCTGAGCTCCGACTCGCCACGCGAGGCGGGCTCAAAGAGGCGCTGCGCGTGTTGACGCCGGTCTATGCCGGGGTCGTCTCGGCGCGGAACTCTCTCTACGACATGGGCGCGCTCCGCGCTCACCGGGCAGCGGTGCCTGTGATCTCCGTAGGCAACCTCACCACGGGCGGGACCGGGAAGACCCCCTTCGTGGTCTGGATCGCGGAGCGCTTGCGCGAGCTCGGCAAGAGCCCCGGCGTCCTGTCACGTGGCTACGGACGCGCGGCCGGCGCGGAGCAGAACGATGAGGGCGCGCTGCTCTCAGCTCGGCTGGGCGAGCTCCCGCAGGTGCAGCAGGCGGATCGCGTCGCCGGTGCGGCGGCGCTCGAGGCTCAAGGCGCGGACGTCATCGTCTTGGACGACGGCTTCCAACACCGACGCCTCGCGCGCGACCTCGACCTCGTCTTGATCGACACGACCCGGCCGTGGGGGCTCCCCCCGTCGGCCCCTGGCGCGGCGCCCGTCGAGGCGCTCCTCCCGCGCGGGCTCCTGCGTGAGCCGCTCGCTAGCCTCAAGCGCGCGGCCGCTGTGGTCCTGACGCGCTGCGATCAGTCCAGCGAGGCGACCCTCGCGGAGGTCGAGCGTGGGATCCGCGGTCACGCGCCTCACGTCCCCATCGCGCACGCAGTGCACAGACCGACGCGGGTCGTCACGCCGACAGAGACTCACGAGCCCACTTGGCTTGAGGGTCGGCCGGTGACCTTGCTCTCAGGAGTGGGGCACCCAGGCGCGTTCGAAGAGACCGCTCGCTCCCTCGGCGCCGAGGTCCGAGCCGCGCACGTCTTTGAAGACCACCACGTGTACGAGGCTGGGGAGGGCGAGGGCTTGTGCGAAGAGGGCACGGAGCTCTTGGTCACGGCGAAGGACGCGGTGAAGCTCCGCGCACTCGGCGTGCCCTGTTGCTCCCTCGAGGTCGAGCTCGAGCTGATTGAGGGAGCGGAGGAGCTCTCAGCGCTCATCGAGGCGAGGGCGTGCGGTGGCGCGGATGGCTGAGCTCTCGACCGTTCGTGACGCGGACATGCTCGGCAAGAAGAACGGGCCCAGCGCCTGGGTCCAGTACCTCGCCGCGCGGGGGCTGCTCGGTGGCGTCAGCCGCGCGCCGCGTCTCTTGCAGACTCTCCTCGTAGGCGGGCTCGCTCGCCTCGCGCGCGCCGCCGACAAGCGGCACTCGAACGCTGCGCGCGCCTACATGCGTCAAGCGCTCGGGTGTGCCGCGGCGGAGGGCCTCAGCGGCCCGGACGCCGAGGCGCGCCTGCTCACCGCCTGGAGACACTTCCTCCAGCTCTCTATCGACTCAGCAGCCTTCGATCGCGTGGTCGGGCACGACCCGTTGGCGCACATCGAGGTAGAGAGGTGCGAGGGGTTGGATGAGCTCATCGCGAGCGGCGGGGGAGGGCTCCTCGTCTCTCCTCACCTCGGGGACTGGGAGGCTGGCAGCGCCTTCCTGGGGCACCTCGGCTTCGACCCGCTCTACGCCATCGCCAAGCCGCCGAAGAACCGCCCGCTCTCGCGATACCTCCAGCGGATGCGCGCGCAGCGTCGGGTGACCTTCCTGCCGCGCCGCGGCGGCATCGAGCTCGCCTCGGAGGGTCTCAAGGAGGGCGGCTGGCTCTTGGTGCTCCTGGATCAGCGCCCGCGGAAGGGCGGCGTGACCGTCCCCTTCTTCAACCGCCCCGCCCCGACCGAGCGCTCGGCTGGCGTGCTGGCGCGGAGGTTGCGGCTCCCGATCGTCTTCTTCCACTGCCTGAAGGAGGCCGAGCCCTTCCGCTACCGCCTGCGCTTCACCCGCGTCGTTTCCCAGGAGGAGGTGCGCTCCATGTCCGTTGAGGAGCTCGCGACGCTCGCCAACGAAGAGGCAGAGCGCGCCATCCTGGGCTGTCCGGAGCAGTATTTCTGGCTCCACGACCGCTTCCGACAGGATCCCTGAGGTCGTGCTTTTCCCCTCAAGGGCCTTCTGCGATCCTCTCCGGTCAGAGGAGCGCCCAAGAACCGCATGAACCCCATCGATCCCAGCCTAGACCCGTTCCCCGAGATGAGCGGGGTCAGCACCCACCCTCTCGCAGATCGCGAGAGCCTCGTGAACCTCGAGCAGTTCTGCAGCGTCCCGGAGCCCCCCGCGGACTTCGGCGCCTTCCTCGACGCCATGCCAGACATCTACGCTGGCACCGAGCTGAAGACCCTCGTCGAGCGGATCGTCAGAGCGAAGACCACCGGCCATCCCGTGGCCTTGGCCCTCGGCGCGCACGTCCTCAAGGTGGGGCTCGCGCCGCTTGTGATCGACCTCATGCGTCGCGGCGTCGTGGACCACGTCGCGATGAACTCTGCCGGCGCGATCCATGACTTTGAGATCGCCGTCACGGGTGAGACCTCAGAGGACGTGGCGAAGGAGCTCCCGCGCGGGCGCTTCGGCTTCGCTGAGGAGACGGGCGCTGGGCTGGCGAGGGCGGTCGCGCTCGGGCTCGAGCCCGGCGACGGCGGGGCGGCGGGCTTCGGTGCGGGGGTCGGGCGAATGCTCATCGAAGAGGAGGCGCCGCACCGCGAGCACTCGGTCTGCGCCGAGGCGGTTCGACTCGGCATCTCAACCAGCGTCCACGCTTGCATAGGCGCAGACATCGTCCACATGCACCCGGACTGTGACCCCGCGGCCATCGGCCTCGCCTCCTACCTGGACTTCCGCCGCGTCTGCGGCTTCGTGCACGGCATGGGAGCGGGCGTCTGGGTCAACGTCGGCTGCGCGGTCGTCTTGCCAGAGGTCTACCTGAAGGCCGTCAGCGTCGCGCTTAACTTGGGCGCCTCGCTTGAGGAGTCCACCACAGCGAACCTCGACATGATCCGCCAGTACCGCGCTGAGACCAACGTGGTGCGCAGGCCTCCTGGCCGCGGCATCTCCATCATCGGGCAGCACGAGGTGCTCTTGCCCGTCCTGCGCGCCGCGCTCCTCGCCCGGCTGGCCGAGGCGGGCTGGGAGGGCGCGCGCGCATGAGCCAGGAGCGCTTGCGCGAGGTCCTTGAGGGCCTAGGAGAGCCGCGGGTCCTCGTCGTCGGCGACGTGATCATGGATCGCTACGTCTTCGGAGAGGTCAAGCGCATCTCGCCCGAGGCGCCGATCCCGGTGCTCAACGTCGACCAAGCCGAGCAGCGGCTCGGCGGCGCGGGGAACGTCGCGGCGAACCTGCGGGCGATGGGCGCGGCTGTCTCGATCGTGAGCGTCATCGGCGCAGACCGCTGGGGAGAGGACGTGCGCGGTCTGCTGGTCGAGGCGGGCGTGGACGCGGGGGGGCTCGTCGTCGACGAGGCGCACCAGACGGTGCGGAAGTCTCGCCTCATGAGCGGCGGGCAGCAGATCCTCAGGGTGGACTGGGAGGGGAGCGTTGATGAGCTCAGCGCCGCCTCCGCAGAGCTCTTGGTGAAGGCCGCTGAGCGCTTGGAAGGCGTCGACGCTGTCATCCTCTCGGACTATGGAAAGGGCGCGCTCGACGACGAGACCTGCGCCAAGCTCATCGCGCTCGCCAAGGAGCGTGGCCTGCCCGTCGTCGTAGATCCGAAGGGCAGCGACTACTCGAAGTACAGGGGCGCGGCGCTGGTCTCGCCGAACCGCAAGGAGGCTGAGCTCGCGTTGGGGCGCGCGCTCCCTGACGGGTCCGAGCTCTCCGCTGGCGCGCGCGCCCTCGCGGAGCAGAGCGGTATTGAGGCGGTCGTGATCACGCTCGGCGCGGGCGGGATCCATTACCGCGCAGCGAGCGGAGCAGAGGGACGCGTCGCCGCCAAGGCGCGCGCGGTCTATGACGTCACGGGCGCAGGGGACACGGTGGTCGCGCAGCTCGCTCTCTACCTCGGCGCGGGCGCGCCCCTCGCAGACGCGGTGCAGCTCGCGAACGAGGCGGCTGGTGTCGTCGTGGGTCGACTCGGCGCCGCGACGATCACGAGGGCAGAGCTCATCGCGCGCTTGAGCGCAGGCGAGGCGCCGCGGGGCAAGGTCGTCTCACCAGATCACCTCGATGAGCTCATCGAGGGCTGGCGCAGCGCGGGGAAGCACGTCGTCTTCACCAACGGCTGCTTTGACGTCCTGCACCGCGGGCACGTCGAGTACCTGCGCTTCTCCAAGGCGCAGGGTGACGTCCTCCTCGTCGGGGTCAACGACGACGAGAGCGTGCGCAGGCTGAAGGGGGAGGAGCGGCCGCTCAACGCCCTCGAGGACAGGCTCGAGGTGCTCGCTGCCTTGGAGCCTGTGGACGCCGTCGTCTCCTTCGGAGAGGACACCCCGCAGGCCTTGGTGGAGCGCGTCTCGCCTGACGTGCTCGTCAAGGGTGAGGACTGGGCCGAGAAGGGCGTCGTCGGCCGGGAGTGGGTCGAGCGACACGGCGGCAAGGTCGTCCTCGCGCCGCTCGTGCCTGGCTGCTCGACGACAGCGCTCCTTGGTAAGGCGCATGCAACGGAGGACGGGGGCTCCTGAGAGCCTAGGCTGAGCGATGCGTGTCCTCTTCGTCTACCCGAACCTCTACACCCAGATGGGGTTCAACCACGGCCTCGCTGCGCTCTCGGCGGTGCTGAAGGACGCAGGGCATGAGACGCGCCTGCTCAACCTCAACGAGAACTTGCCGCCTGTGCCCAG
>JAKVCE010000060.1 GCA_022447405.1 Planctomycetota bacterium
GCGGGACCCGCTCCGCGTTGTCACCCTTGAGCTCCCCGTGGGCTAGGAGCGCGGGCTGGGACAGGTGAATCTCCACCGTGAGCCCATCGCGCTTGAAGAGCGCTGGACGCGGGCCCTCCATGACGATCCCCCAGATCTCCCGCCCCCCAGGCCCGTCCGCGGTGGGCGTCACGAGCCAAGGTGCGCCCGGGCCGAAGCTGAGCTGAGTCAGGCGGTGCTGGATCATCGGCTCCCCAAACTCGAGCCAGGCCGTGAGCTGCTCGTCAGGGTCTGTAGGCGCGGCTTCCAGCCGCTTGAGGATCCCGGCACGGACCTCAAAAGCCTGAGTCCGGAAGAAGTAGGCGCCCGAGCCGAGGCCCGCGAAGACCACCATGATCAGCACCAAGAGTCCGGGAGGTCGTCTCAAGAGGGACATAGCAGCGGATTGTAGCCACTCCAGATCTGACCCCCACCCCCCAAAGCCGCCCAGTTCGAGAAATCCTGCCTGATTCCGCTCCGAGCGCATGAGCCCGAAAGCCGCGCAAACCGATGAAATGAAGACTCCCACATGCGACGCTCTCGTCCGTACCCCAAAGGGACATCCCCTCACGCAGCCATGACCGACGCCCCGACCCCCGCCGCCCCCAAAGCTCCCGCCAAGATGTGGCTCGGAGCGGGGCTCTTCGCGGCCGGCGTCAGCGTCCTGATCCGCCTCTACGGACTCCCCGCAGCCAGGGTCCACCACCTTGGCGCTGACCCGGACTTCGCCACGCTCGTGGCGCTCGCGCTGCTCCCTGAGCTCCTCATCCACGGCATCGTCCCGTGCTGTGCTGCCACGATCGTCCTGCGCACGGAGGGAGCCCGCTCCTACCGCTGGGCCGCTCGCCTCTTCGCCGCCATCCTCTTTGGCTCCGCCATGTCCGGGTGGCCCCTCGCCGCGGCCCCTGACCTCCCCTCCATGGGCGCGCCCTTGGGCCCGGCCAACCTGCTCTTCATCGTCTCCACAGCGCTCCTGCTCACCCTCTTCGTCGAGCTCCTGCCGAGGGCCATCGAGGGAACGAAGCCGACCGCGGTCCTCGCCCTCATAGGCGTCGCGCTCCCAGGCTCATGGCTCGCCCGCACCCTCGGCGACCCGCCCCGGGCGACCGCCCACGTCGTCGTGGCCGAGCTCCTCGACGAGTCCGAGCGTTGGACGCTCGGAGCGATCCACCCCGAACACAAACCCGAGACCGGGGTGCTCACGCCCTGGGTGGCTTATGAGGTCGACGGCGGTGACAAGCCCGCGCTCATCATGCCGCCGCCATGCGAGGCGAGCTTCGTCGTCCTCCCCGAGGACGGGCCGGTCCGCCTGCGCCTCTCAGCGGGCGTCGACCACAGCGTCGACGCCGCGCTCGGACCGGAGACTCCCCAAGCGGCGTTCGGCTTTGAGGTGCTCGTCGACGGCGCGCCCGCCTACGAGACCATCATCGAGGTGCAGCGCGGCGCAGGCGATGGCCTCGCGCGAGCGTGGCGACACCCCGAGCGTGAGCTCGCGCTCCAACCAGGTCAGAGGGTCACGCTGCGGACGCGCGTCGCTGCAGGCGAAGGGGTCGAAGCGGCGGGCTGCAAGGTCGGCTTCGGGACCTTGGTCTTGGAGCGGGAGACCGCTCACCCCCGCCTCCTCGCCACCCCCGAGCGCCCCAGCATCGTCGTCTTCGTAATGGACACGCAGCGCACCCACCGCATGTCCTGCTACCGCTACCGCGACCACCCGACGCCACACACCGATGCGCTCGCTTCGCGCGGCACCCTCTTCGAGGAGGCCTACGCCACCTCCAGCTGGACCTGGCCCGCCACCGCCTCGATCCTCACGGGGCTCGTCCCTGAGGAGCACGGGGTCCTCTCCAACGACTCCTGCACCCTCGCCCTCTCGAATGAGAGCCTCCCGGAGGTGCTCCTGGCGGAGGGGTACGCGACAGGCGCGTTCTCGTGCAATCCGCTCATCGCGCCAGAGCGCTACTTCGACCAAGGCTTCGAGCAGTTCGACTCGGGTCCCTTCATCAGGCACACCGGCGACGTCATCGATGGCGTCGAGGAGTGGATCGCGAGCCGCGCCGGCGCGCGCTTCTTCCTCTACCTCCACCTCGCTGATCCCCACACCCCCCACGAGCCTCTCCCCGAAGAGTTGGAGCGCCTCGGGCACGAGCAGCCTGAGGACTATCACTCCATCGAGCACGAGGGTCGCACCTACGACCGGATGGACCTCTACGCGCGGAACCTGCTGCGGCAGGGAACGCGCTTGAGCGAAGAGGTCCCCGAGCATCACCAGGAGTGGATCCACCAGGTCTACGACGCGAGCGTCGCGACCGGCGACCACTACCTCGGCCGGATCATGGCCAAGCTCGATGAGCTGGGTCTAGGAGAGACGACCGTCGTCGCGCTCACCTCCGATCACGGAGAAGAGCTCTTTGACCACGAGCGCCTCGCCCACGGCCACACCCTGCACGCTGAGCTCGTGAAGGTGCCGCTCCTCCTCGCTGGCCCCGGGATCCCAGCGCGCCGCGTCTCTGAGCCCATCTCCAACCGTCACCTCGCGCCGACGCTCGCCCGCATCGGAGGCGCAGAGCTCCCGCAAGCCGCGGACGCGCTCATGCTCTTTGAGGAGGAGCTCCCCGCGCGCAGCGTCTCCTTCCAGACTGGCAAGGGCGCCTGGGAGGATGAGCGCGGACAGCGCCTCTTCGGCATCCGCAAGGGAGACTTTGTGCTCCACCACAACGCGGACAGTCAGCAGCGCGCTTGGAGCCTCTATGAGGTCTCCAAAGACCCCTACGAGCAGGTGGACCTCTCCGAGACCCTCGGGGTCGCGGGCACACAGCACGACCTCTTTGAGACCATGCAGCGTGAGCTCACCGCGGCGCGCGCGCGCCGACGCGGCGTCGCGGTCGGGGTCGGCTCAGGCGGGATCTCCAACCTTGAGGGCATCGGCTACATCGACGTCTTCGACGATGAGGAGGACGGCCAGTGAGCGCTCGCGCCGCCCTCCGCGCCGCGACGACCATCGGGTGGACGACGGCCGCGCTCGTGACGGCCAGGCTCGGCGCCCTCGTCACACTCGAGGTCAAGCTCCGAGGGCGCGCCCCGGACATCGTGCTCTGGGACATCAGCCATCAGGCGGACGTCGTCACCCTCCACGCACTCACCGCTGCGGTGCTGATCTGGGCCCTCGCGAGGCTCGGATCACGATCGCGTGCCGCGGCTGCCGTCTGCGCGCTGCTCGCCGTCGTCGCGGCGGTCTCCGCGCTCTCTGGTTGGCCCATCGGTCAGGTGCACCAGGTCCCCGGCCTGGACTCCGATCGAAACCGCCTCGGCTGGGGCCTCTTCCTCATCGCCGGCGCCGCCCTCACCTGGTTGACACGCAAGCTCGTGCGGGAGGAGCTGCCGTCCGAACGACAGAGCCTCCACGCGACCTTAGCCGTCGCTGCCGCCGTGCTGCCCCCTTTGGCCTTCTACCAGACCATGGGCACGATCTCCTCCGAACGCACAGTCACAGAGATCCATCGCGAGTTCGCCTTCGAGAGCGAGCAGTGGAAGGTGACGAGGTTGAACCCCTACGAGCGGCCTCACCTCGGGAACCTCACCCCCTCCTTCGACTATCGCGTCGACGGCGGCGACCGCCCCGCGATCCTCATGCCGCCCCCCTGCGAGCTCTCGGTGGTCATCCGGGAGGAGGACGCGGGGACTCAGCTCCAGACGGCGGTGGGGATCGGGAGAGACCTGTTCAACGCGCACCCCAAGCCCTCACCCGCCTGGCCCAAGCGCACCTCCTCCGTCCGCATCCGCTTCGAGGTCGAGCTCGATGGGGTCAGCGTCTTCGATGAGGTCTTGAGCTACGACAAAGACCCTGAGACCCAAGGCGAGCGCATCTGGCGCTACCTCGGGCACGACGAGGAGCTCTCCGTAGAGCCCGGCCAGGAGCTGACCTTCCGCACCTCTTGGGTGGAGCCCATCTTCCAGACGGACATCCGAACGCCGGTGGCCGTCTGCGGCTTCGGGAGCCCTCAGCTGGTCAAGCAGCGGGACCTCCCGCGCGCGGACTCGAGCCCGGAGACCCCGAACATCGTGCTCATCGTGATGGACACCCTGCGCGCCGACAGGCTGTCCTCCTATGGTCACCATCGGGAGACCACCCCCAACATTGACGCACTCGCCGCCCGCGGATTGATCTACGAGGAGGCTCGCTCCACCTCCAGCTGGACCTGGCCCTCGACGGCCTCCATCTTGACCGGTCTCCATCCCCAGACCCACGGCGTCGTGAGCGACGGCAGCTGCTACCTAGACGCGCGGCTCCGCTCTTTGCCTGAGGCCCTCGAGGAGCGCGGATACACGACCGTCGCCTTCACCTGCAACCCCTTGATCGTCCCGAACAAGAACTTCCATCAGGGCTTCGAGACCTTCGACTCCTACCACACCTTCCGGAAGTCCGACTCCGTCCTCGACACGATCAAGAACTTCATGGAGCGGCACGCGGGGACGCGCTTCTTCCTCTACCTACACCTCGTTGACCCCCACGAGCAGTACGAGCTCTCGCAGACCGCGCGAGACCGCGTCCAGCTCCCGGACCAGGCGCCGAAGGGGATGCCCGACCGACCCTTCCGCCAGTTCCGCGGCGCCCTCCTGAACGGCCGAGGACACGACCACCTCGGGAACTCCAATGTGGATGAGTACATGCCCGCGGAGTTCGCAGAGTGGATGCACCACTCCTATGACGCCGCGGTCGCCACCGCTGATGAGTACGTGGGCGAGCTCTTGGCCCAGCTCTCAAACCTGGGGCTCACCGAGGAGACCATCATCGTCTTCACGAGCGACCACGGAGAGGAGCTCTTGGAGCACGGACACCTCGCGCACGGCCAGTCCCTCCACGAGGAGCTCGTGCGCGTCCCCCTGATCTTCGCCGGGCCCGGGATCCCAGAGGGCGTGCGGACCACGAAGCTGGTCTCCAACCGACACATCGCGCCCACGCTGGCCAAGTTCGGGGGCGTCGAGCTCCCCGCGATCCCCGACCCGCGCGACCTCTCCGCTCCGGACGCGCTCAGGGAGGGCTCCGTCATCACCTCCACAGAGCAGGGCTGGTGGAACGGCAGACACCGCCTCCCGATCTACGGGATCACCAACGAGGAGTGGACGCTCCACTGGGCCCCCGACGGCTCCCCCTGGGCTGAGGAACCGGAGCCGGACACGCCAGGGATGTGGCGCCTCTTCAACCGGGCGAACGACCCGCACGAGCACACAGACCTCGCGCAAGAGGAGCCCGAGATCGCTGCGGCGCTGCTCGAAGAGCTCAAAGAGACCCTGCGCGAGGCGAGCGCGCGCTCCACGGGGACACAGATCGGAGTCGGCGCCGCAGGTGCAGATCTGCTGCAAGGCATCGGCTACATCGACGGGGGCGAGACCGAAGACTGATGAAGCGCAGGGACGCAGCCCTCCTCCCTCTCTGCCTGGCGCTCGCCGCGTGCGCGGCAGAAGAGCCCGAGCGCATGGTGATGAGGAGCGTGCACACAGACCTCCTTGAGGGAGATGAGCACTACGAGGTCGTCCGCAAGGCAGCGGGCGCAGAGGTGCGGAGGATGATCCTCACCCCGGCGCTCCACGCCTTCGTGGACGGCGGCGACCTCCCCTCCCTCGTCATGCCGCCCTCAGCCGAGGTCAAGATCCAGGTCCCCCAAGAGGGCGGTCCCTTCCTGCTCCACGGCGCAGCGGGGATCGACGTGAAGAGCGGGAAGAGCCTCAACGACGCCTCTCCGGTCGTCACCATCCTCTTTGAGCTCGAGGTGGACGGCGAGCGCCGCTTCGAGAGCACGCAGACGGTGCGGCCGCGTGAGGGCATCCGCGGCCCCGTGGAGAACCCTATGAGCTGGGCGCGCTTCGCCGACGGGGAGGGCCTCCAGCTCAATGGAGGCGAGACGATCACGCTGCGCACGGACCTCTTAGCGAGCGCGAGCCTCAAGCCCGCTGAGCTCTTGTGCGGCTTCGGGGGGCTGCGCCTTGAGGTGGTGACCGAGCGCGAGCGCCTCAAGGCGAGCCCTGAGACACCGAACATCGTCTTCGTCGTGATGGACACCCTGCGCGCTGACCGCACGCACCTCGAAGGCTACGAGCGAGACACGACCCCGCACCTCGCGCGCATCAGCGAGCGCGCCATCATCTACGACCAAGCCCTCTCCACCTCCAGCTGGACCTGGCCCTCGACGGCCTCCTTCCTGACGGGGCTCCCCCCAGAGGCGCACGGCGTCCTCCTCCACCGCTCCTCCTGGCTCGCGCACTCCCTCACGACCCTGCCAGAGGCGCTGCAAGCGCGCGGGTACACGACCGGAGGCTTCAGCGCCAACCCCCTCATCTCACCGAACAAGAACTTCTCCCAGGGCTTCGAGCGCTTCGAAGCCCCGGAGACCGAGTTCGTCTCTGGGGAGGTCGTCATGCCCGACTGCCTCGCCTGGGTGCGTGAGCACGCGGAGCACCGCTTCTTCCTCTACCTACACCTCGCCGACCCGCACGTCCCCCACGAGCCGCACCCAGAGGAGCTCGAGCGCCTGGGGTTGACCCGGCCCGAGGACTTCCCCGAGCAGGGCTTCGAGCTCGCGCATGGCGTGCTCCGTCAGCAGCTCCTGCAGCCGCCCTTCGGCGAGACCGACATCACGCAGGTGCTCCCGCCTGAGCACGTCCAGTGGATCGACGATGAGTACGACGCCTGCGTCGCCACGGGCGACCGCCACCTCGGCGCGCTCCTAGACCTCCTCGAGGCAGAGGGGCTCATGGAGAAGACCATCATCGCTTTCGTCTCCGATCACGGGGAGGAGCTCCTCGATCACGGCGCCCTCGACCACGCCCGCACCCTGCACCCCGAGCTCGTGCGCGTCCCCATGCTCATCGCAGGACCTGGCATCGAACCGGCGCGGATCAGCGAACCCACCTCCACACGACACCTCGGCCCCACCCTCGCGCGCTTCGGCGGCGCAGAGCTCGAGCTCCCGCAGCAGGCGCTCAACCTCGCAGACCCACGAGAAGCGGCGGCCTCTGCGGTCCACTTCCGGACGGACAAGGGCTTCTGGGGTCACGACGCCAAGGCGACGATCCTCGGGGTTCGGGTCGGCGAGCTCTCCCTCCACTGGGCGCCCAACGCGGACGAGGCCCCGGCCCATCGCCTCTATGACATCTCCACGGATCCCACCGAGCAGAACGACCTCGCGGCCTCGAGGCCGGAGGATGTGGCGCGCCTGAGCGAGCTCATCGACGCCCACCAGCGCGAGTGGGCCCGCTCCAAGCCAGAGACCCTCGAGGGTGGAGCGCGCGCAGCCGCCATGCTGCGCGCCATCGGCTACGCAGGAGAGGACGAGTGAGCGAGAAGCGGCGCATCTTCATCGGCGACATCCAGGGCTGCCGAGAAGAGCTCGAGGCGCTCCTCGAGGCCGTCTCCTTCGACCCCACGGCGGATGAGCTGCACCCCGTCGGTGACCTGGTGAACCGAGGGCCTGACTCGCTAGGGACCCTGCGGCTCCTCCAGAGTCTTGGCGCCGGCGGCGTGCTCGGCAACCACGACCTGCACGTGCTCGCCGCCTCGCGAGGGCGCCGGGAGCCCTCCCCGCGTGACACCTTTCACGACATCCTGGAGGCCGAGGACCGCGACGAGCTGCTTAAGTGGCTCGCTGCGCGCCCCTTCGTCAGGGGCTGGCGGGACATCCTGTGCGTGCACGCGGGGCTGGACCCCAGCTGGCCCGACCCCGTCGAGCGCCACCTCTCTGACCTAGACCCCTTTGAGCCAGATGAGCGCGCGGCCTTCGCCACCCGCGTCCGCTACTGCGCCAAGGACGGCCGACGACCTGAGAGAGACGATCCGCCGCCGGAGGCGCCCTTCCAGCCCTGGTTCGTCTTCCTCCCTATGCGCCCCGAGGAGTCACGCACGCTCGTCTTCGGTCACTGGGCATCGCGCGGCCTGGTCGAGCGCCCCAAGCTGCGCGGCCTGGACACTGGCTGCGTCTGGGGCGGCGCGCTCACGGCCTGGATCGCGGAGGAGGATCGCCTCGTCTCCGTGCCTGCGCGCAGGGCCTATCAGGCCATCGGCTGAGCGGCTTCGAAGCCTGGGAACAGGCGCTGTGAGAGGTCGGTCTGGAGCATCCCTTCGGGGTCCAGCTCCTCTTTCAGTGACCGGAAGGCGGCCAGCTTCTCCGCGGGCAAGAAGCGCTCGACGTCCTCGCTCCGCAAGACCGAGTCCTTCGCGAAGTAGAACTTGCCGCCCGCTGCGAGGACGAGCTCGGTGAGGTCGTGGCAGTGCTCCCAGAGCGAGGCGCGCCTCCGCTCGTCCACCTTGAAGTCGAGGGCGAGGCTCCAGCCGTCGAGGGCGTGCGTCAGCCAGAAGGGGTCCGGTCGGTGCCGCTTCAAGACGCCCAAGTAGCTCACGTGTCCGCGCTGCCTGCAGCGCTCCAGGAGCTCAAGCAGGGTCTCGTGCGCGGTCTCCTTCGGCAGGAAGACCTGATATTGGATCAGCCCGCTCTGGTCGCGCCTCCCGTAGGCCCACTTCCAGTTCGGGACGAAGTCCAAGAGGAAGTGGAAGGCCGCGTGGGACTGGAGGTAGGGGTCCTGCATCCCCTCGAGCCTGCCAGCGAGGTACTTCACCGAGTTCACCAAGCGCATCCCGGCGTCGTGGTTGAAGAGCCGGAGCCCTCGCCAGACCTCGCTCTTCGGGATCACCCCGAGGATGTTCGCGGGGAGCGACTGGGATCGAACGTCGAGGGTCGCGGCGGGGTCCGTGTCCTCACCTGGCTCGAGGTTGCGCCCGACGTGGACGAGACCCCGACCTGAGCTGTCCCCGCCAGGGAAGCAGTCGAGCCAACCGACGAGGTAGTCAGCGTCCCCTTTCTCTGCCTCAAAGACCTCCATCATCTCCCCGAGGTCGTGAGTGGATACGCCGCGCACCTCCATCAGGCCGGAGTGCACGCGCTTCGTCTCCATGACGATCCTGGAGAAGAGCCCGAGCATCCCGAAGCCGCCGATCGCCGCGTGGAAGAGCTCCGGGTTCTGCTCGCGGTTAGCGGTGCGCACCTCTCCAGAGGGCAGCACCAGGTCAAACTCCAGGACGTGGTCCCCGAAGGTGCCTACGCGGTAGTTGTTCTTTCCATGGATGTTCATCGCGGCGGCGCCAGCGAGGGTCGGGAACATCGTCCCTGAGACCACATAGGGCCACCAGCCGTGCGGCAGGATGTGTCGCCACGCTCCGCGCACGCTGAGCCCAGCCTCGGCATCGAGGACGCCCTGCTCCGGATCGAAGGAGAGGACCCTGTTCATCTGCGAGAGGTCCAAGACCCAGCCGTCTCGCTGGGTCGAGGCGTC
>JAKVCE010000061.1 GCA_022447405.1 Planctomycetota bacterium
CTCGGCATCAACCAGGCCATCGAGCGCGGCGTGCAGCACTTCCTCGACCGCCAGCTCATCGACGGGTCGTGGGGCTACTACAGCCACATCGAGCCAGGTCCGACGGCCTTTCGTATCTACACGCTCTTGAAGTGCGGCGTGCGGATGAGTCACCCCGCCATCCAGCGCGGACGCGCCTTCATCTTGGCGCACGAGAACGATGCGACCTATCCCGTCGCGGCGAAGATCATGGCCCTCGCTGAGATGAACCAGGAGGGTGACAAGGAGCGCATCAGCGAGCTCCTTGAGCTGCTCTGGGACAACCAGCGTGAGGATGGGCTCTATCACTACTCCGACGGCGGCTACAACTCACACCTGGACCGCGGCGACCTCTCGAACGCGCTCTTCGCAGGGCTGGCGATGCGGTCCGCGAGCCAGGCGGGGGTGACGATCAAGCCGACCCGGTGGTCTGCTCTGGCCAAGGGCGCGCTCGCTTGCTGGAGGGCCTCCGATGGCGTGCCGCGCACCGGGACCCGGGCGGAGCCGCGGGGCTTCTCCTATGTGCCGAACGGGGCGGCGACGAGCTCGATGACGGTCGCTGGCGTGAGCATGCTCGCGATCGTCGATGAGCAGGCGGGCGACCGGATCACGGGCAAGCTGCGCAACCCAGTGAAGATGGGGATGCGGACAGGGCTCGCGTGGCTCGAGGAGCACTTCGCTTGGAACACGAACGTGGGGCATCCCAGCGGCCACCACAACTTCTTCAGCATCTACGGCATCGAGCGCGTCGGCGGGCTGCTCGGGCATCCTGTCGTGGCGAACAAAGACTGGTACTTCGAGGGCTCGCGACAGCTCTTGGCCTGGCAGTCTTCCGCGGGGACCTGGTCCGAGAAGAACGGACACACCGAGACCGAGCTCGCCCTGCTCTTCTTGAAGCGCGCGACCGCCCGCGCCTCCGGAGGAAACAAGCACCAAGGGCAGTCTTCCTGGACGACAGAGGACGACCCCTCGGCTGACATCGCCTTGCGTGGGATCGGCGACACCCCGGTCACGCTGTGGATTGAGTCTGTGCACAGGGACCTCGTCAGCGAGTTGGAGTGGGAGGGGGAGACGGGCCGCGGGGTGCACGTCTCACGCGTGGACTACTTCGCTCGCAGGGATGTCCCGGGCGCGAAAGTGGAGCGGATCGAGCGCATCACGGCGGATCCCGGGGCCGCGATGGGCGCAGAGCGCTTCGCCCTACGCCACCGCTTCCCCGCCAACGGAATCTGGCTCGTCCACGCGCGGGTGATGTGCGTGCGAGAGCCCACCGCAGAAGGCGTGCTCGGCGAGGAGGTCGAGCTGCTCTCTGCTGAGCTGGAGGTGATCGTGAGGGATGTCGTCACCTCAGAGCAGCTCGCGTATGCGGAGACCTCAAAGAAGAACCTGCTCCAGGGGATCGAGGTGCACAGCTCAGCCTCCACGCAGATCGGCGGAGAGGAGGCTGGGAAGGCCACCGACGGCCGGCACTCCACGCGTTGGCGCTGCGTCGGCAGCGACGCTGCGCCGAAGCTCAAGCTCTCGCTCGGGAGACCGATCCGTGGTCGGCGCATCGTCCTCTCCCACGGCTTGGCCGCCCCGCTCTACAGCGAGCACCCGCGGGTGCTGCGCGGCGAGCTCATCCTGAACAGTCGCGAGAGCTTCGCCTTCCAGATGGACCCTGACGTGATGACGAAGACGGAGATCGATCTCGGGCGCTCTCACCGGATCCGCAGCATCGAGCTCAAGGTCATCGACGTGATGGACGGCGGGCTCGGGAGCAGCGCGGTCGGCTTCTCCGAGGTCGAGGTCTACCGCTAAGCCGAGGCGAGCCTGGCGAGCAGCATCCGCCAGGAGTCCAGAGGAGGGGAGGCTGCCTCGGGGTCCTTGGCGCGGTCATCGATCTTGCGCAGACGGACGGCCGCTTCGTGGTGAGGCGCGCTCTCAAAGCGCGAGAGCTCTGCCGTGGACATGAGGCCGCCCTGGAACTCGAGGCTCTCAAGGGAGGACTCTGCGAGGGCTTCGGCGTAGGCGGGCGTCTTCGTCAGGAGGTATCGCTTCGCCTCGGCGTGGAGGCGGATGGGCTCGGTCACCTCTTCCGGGAAGCAGCCCGAGAGCCACGCGGCCCCGACGGCCTCGTGGTGCTCTCCGCCTGCGCCCTCGATCATGTGCCCGACGTCGTGCAAGAGGCAGGCGGCGATGAGGGCGTCAGGAGCGCAGCCCTCGCGGGCGAGGGCCGCGGACTGCAGCGCGTGCTCGAGCTGAGTCACCCCGTCCCCAGGGTCCACCAAGTGTCCGCACGACTCGAAGAGGGCGAACACCCCCTCTAAGGAGGCCTGCGGAGGGGTCGGTTCCATTCTGCGAGC
Source organism: Planctomycetota bacterium (assembly GCA_022447405.1). GTDB lineage: Bacteria > Planctomycetota > UBA1135 > UBA1135 > JAKVCE01. The sequence continues at coordinate 2,364 of JAKVCE010000061.1, forward strand.
CTAGCACGCACCGAGAGGGCGATTCCCCTCCCGAGGCCTCACGTTCTGACCGAAGACCATCGGCGGAGACCCCGCAAAGATGTTCACCGTCCTGATCCCCTTCCACGGCGAGCCGGCCTGGCTCGCGCGCTGCCTCGCGGGCCTCTCCACTCAGGACTTTGACGGACCCTTTGAGGTCGTCGTCATCGACAACGACACGCCCGGGCCTGCTCCCTCGGGGGTCTTCGAGCGCTACCGCGAAGAGCTGCAGCTCTCCGTCGTTCGCCGCAGCGGCCTCGCGAGCCCCTTGGCGATGGCGAGCGCGCGGAACAGGGGCCTGGCCCTCGCGCAGTACGACTGGATCGTCCACATCGACGCGGACTGCGTGCCCGGGCCCGAGCACCTCCACCGCCTCCACGCACGCATCACCGCGGCGCGGGGCGACAACCTCCTCCTCTTCGGGGTCAGGCGCTTCATCAACGCGGAGCACCTCGACGAGCAGTTAATCCTCGACGGCGCCATCGACTGGTCCAAGCTCCCGGAGATCGCGAGCCCTTCGAACTACGGGGTCATGGGAGACCGCCGCCTGCCAGAGCTCGTCCAGGTCGCAGCCAGCGAGCACCCTTGGGCGTATGCGCAGACCTGCAACCTCGTGCACAGACTCGACGCTGCCTGCGGAGTGGGTGGCTTTGACGAGGCCTTCGACGGCGCGTGGGGCTATGAAGACATCGAGTTCGCGCACCGCCTCGTCACGATCGCCGGCGCTCGTCCCACCTTCATCCCGGGGATCGAGGTGCACCACCACGACTCGGAGTACTCCTCCACGCTCGAGCGCAAAGACAAGACGATGAACCCGAACTGGCACAGAGCCTGCGAGCTCATCCCCGGCTTCGGTGACTTCAGCCGCGACCGCTACCGCCGGATCGACCCTTCGATCGCGGTCTGACGCCGCCCCCTTTCTTCCGGTCCCCTCGGACCTTCGCGTCAGCGGCGCGACGGCGCGCAGCGACGGCCTCCTTCGGCGGGTTAGAGGGGATCAAGCACTCGCGGCCTGATCCGATGAGCTCCTCCCGGCCCGCCTCGACGAGCGCGCGCCGCACGGTGAACCAGTTCTCCGGCAGGAAGAACTGCATCAGCGCGCGCTGCACCTTGCGGTCGCTGAGGCGCTGGACCGTCTTCACGGGCTTCATCGTCATCGGGTCGAGGCCGGTGAAGTGCATGCAGGTCGCCACGTCCATCGGCGCGGGGATGAAGTCTTGGACCTGCAGCGGCTTGTAGCCGCGCGCCTTCAAGAAGACGGCGAGGTCGATCATCTCCTCGACGCCAGAGCCCGGGTGGCTCGCGATGAAGTAGGGGACGAGGTACTGCTCCTTGCCCGCGCGCGCGGAGGCCGCGAGGAAGCGCTCCGCGAACACGTCGAAGCTCTCTACGGAGGGCTTCTTCATGTTGTTGAGCACGTCCTCGGAGACGTGCTCCGGGGCGACCTTCAGGTGACCGCTCACGTGGTGCGCGGCCATCTCTTCGAGGTATTCGTCCTCATCCGCCGCGAGGTCCATGCGGATCCCCGAGGCGACGTGTACGCGCTTCACGCCCTCGACCTCGCGCGCCTCGCGCAGGAGCTCGACCGTCGGTGCGTGGTCGGTTTCGAGGAGCTTGCACACCGTCGGGTGCACGCAAGAGAGCCGGCGGCAGACCTTCTCGACCTCCGGCTTGGAGCAGCGCATGCGATACATGTTCGCGGTGGGCCCGCCGAGGTCAGAGATGTTGCCCTTGAAGTCGGGCTGCGCCGCGAGGGCCTCGACCTCCTTCAAGACGGACTCCTTCGAGCGGCTCTGGATCGCGCGCCCCTGGTGCATCGTGATCGAGCAGAAGGTGCAGCCGCCGAAGCAGCCGCGCATGATCGTCACCGAGTCGCGGATCATCTCCCACGCGGGGATGGTCTCGGCGTAGGAGGGGTGCGGTCGACGCGTGTAGGGCTGGTCATAGGCGGCGTCGCGCGACGGCGCGTGGGGGGGCGGGGACCGGCGGATTGATGACGGCCCCCCGCCCCCCGGGAATTTGGGTAAAACCCTAGCCGTACGGCGGGTTGATGACGAGCGCGCGGCCGCCGTGATCTTGGGTCAGGCGCTTCGCGTTCAGCGGGTTCGTCTCGTGATGGAGGAGGCGCGTCATGGTCGCGAAGGCGACGCCGTCCGACTGCACCTCCTCGTAGCTCGGGAGAGTGACGGTCTCGCCCATGTCCGCGAAGTGATCGGGGAGCTCTTCCTTGCCGCCGAGGAGGTAGGCCACCCCGCGCATGTCGCGCAGGTCCCGTGCGCTCTCGCCCGCGTCGAGGCGGCGCGCGACCTCACAGATCGTGCGTTCGCCCATGCCGTAGCCGAGGAGGTCTGCCTTGGTCGAGACGAGCACGGAGGGCCGCACCTTCTCCGACCACCAGTCGTAGTGGGCGATGCGTCGCAGGGAGGCCTCGACGCCGCCGATGACGACAGGGACCTCCTTGAAGGCCTCGCGGCAGCGCTGGGCGTAGACGTTCGTCGCGCGGTCCGGCCTGTGCTCGATCTCGCCGCCCGGGGAGTAGGCGTCCTCGTTACGCCGCTTCCTGTTGGCGGTGTAGTGGTTGATCATCGAGTCCATGTTCCCGGCGGAGACGGCGTAGAAGAGCCGCGGGGGCCCCATGGCGCGCCAGGCGTCAGCGCTCTTCCAGTCAGGCTGGGAGAGGATCGCCACCCTGTAGCCAGCTGCCTCGAGCGAGCGGCCTAGGAGGGCGGCGGCGAAGGAGGGGTGGTCCACGTAGGCGTCGCCCGAGACGAAGATGACGTCGGGCTGCTCCCAGCCGCGCGCGGCCACCTCAGCGGCGGTCGTAGGCAGGAAGGAGTCGGTGGAGGGGGAGACGGACATGGGCTCTAACGAGTCCGCTCGAGCGCGGACGCGAGGGGTGAATTCTAGTCGAGATCCGCGATTTAGCCCGGTCTGGTGCCCGTTGTGGGCCCGGCTCGCTCACTCAGGCATGCGCCGGACGTCCGGCTCGTCCACCCAGCCGGCCTCGCGCTGCTCCGCGCCTGCGCGGTCGATGTCTCCGAGAGCCGCCCGCGCCTCTTCGGCGAGGGCGGTGAGCCGCGCGACGACCTCGGGGTGCTCCTTCGAGACGTCAGTCTCCTCGGAGATCTCGGCCTTCAGGTCGAAGAGCTGCAGCGGGGCAGGCCCCTCGGACTTGCCCCAGTTGCGGCGCTTGTCCGCGAGGGAGAGGTGCAGCTTCCAGCGCCCGCTGCGCACGGCCTGCAGCTGGTTCATCTGGTAGTAGTAGAAGACCTCGTGCGGGCTCGTCGCGTCCGCCTCGTCGCGGAGAAGCGCGCCGATGTCGCGACCGTCCATCTCGGGCGAGCGCGCGCCGGCGATGTTGGCGAAGGTGGGGAAGAGGTCGAAGGCCGCGGTGAGCTCGCCGCACACAGAGCCTGCGGGGATCACGCCCGGCCACCAGGCGATGCACGGGACGCGTTGTCCGCCCTCCCAGGTTTGGCCCTTGCGCCCGCGCAGCGGTCCGTTGCTGCCGCCGTTGTCTCCCCGCGAGCCGTTGTCGGAGGTGAAGACGATCATCGTGTCTTCCGCGATGCCTTGCTCGCGCAGGGTGGCGACGATCGCGCCCATGGAGGCATCGAGCTCCTCGACGGCGTCACCGTAGATCCCGTTCGCGGACTGGCCGCGGAACTCGTCGCTCGCGTGGAGCGGGAGGTGGACCATGGCGTGGGGGATGTAGAGGAAGAAGGGCTCATCCGCGTGCTCGCGGATGAAGCGCACCGACTCTTCTGTGAAGCGCTTCGTCAGCGTGTCTTGGACCGCGGGCGCTTCGATCACGACCTCGTCGCGCATCAAGGGGAGCGGCGGCCTGCCGGGGCCGGTGCGCGCGACCATGTCGTTCGAGTAAGGGATCCCGTAGTACTCGTCGAATCCGTGGCGGGTGGGGAGGAAATCGATCTGGTCGCCGAGGTGCCACTTGCCGACGCACGCTGTGGCGTAGCCGACCTCCTTCAGGGACTCCGCGAGCGTCAGCTCGTCAGGGTGGATGCCCTTGCGCCCGCCGGGGAAGAGCACGCAGAGCTCGCGCTCGTCGAGGTGCAGGCCGACGCGCTGCGGGTAGTTCCCGGTCATGAGCGCAGCGCGCGAGGGCGTGCAGACGCTGCTCGCGACGTAGAAGTCTGTGAGGCGCATCCCCTCGGCCGCGAGGGCGTCGAGGTGAGGGGTTCGGTTCACCTCCGAGCCGAAGCAGCCGAGGTCGCCGTACCCCATGTCGTCGATGTAGACGAGGATGAAGTTCGGCTTGCGGCGCTCCTCAAGGCCGAGCACTGCGCAGGCGGAGAGGAGGAGGGTGACGAGGGAGAGGCACTTCAGGGACTGGGACATAGGCAGGATTCTAGGGGAGAGGGCGAAAGGAGGCGCGCTCTGCTGCGAAAGGAGGATCGGCGGCGGAGGTGGGCTCTGGCTGCCGATGGTGAGAGGTGAGATGTCAAAGCTGTTGAATGTCATGGCGTTGGTGGTCCTCGGCGGTCTCGTCGGGGTGGTCGGCTGGTGGACGAATCACTACCGCGAGTCGATCGAAGAGCACGAGCGGGACATCGAGGCCCGTGAAGAGCGGATCTCGGCTCTAAACAAGGAGCTCGAGGTGCAGGTCGTGGAGCTGCGCGCCGCGCAGGAGAGGCTGAGCGAGCTCAGCGAGGAGAACGAGGAGCTGGAGCTGCGCAACAGGCTCCTGCGCCTCGACCACCGCCTCGCGCGGGTCGAGGTCTTGGAGCAGCGGGAGGTCTCCGGCGAGGTGACGACGAGCGTGCGCTTCACCGAGCTCGGGCCGGGCGGCAAGCCGGCGGGCGAGCCGAAGGAGGTCGAGGTGCGCGGGCGCTTCCTCTACCTCGAGTCGCAGGTGGTGAAGTTCTCAGATGAGTACGTCGAGTCGGCGGATCCGCTCCGCGGCACGTCGATCTGTCTCTTCCGCAGGGTCTTCGGCGAGCAGCAGCGGCCCATGGACGGCCCGGAGCTGGACCCTGTGGGCGCGAGCCCGGGGGTCATCACGGGCGACAACGTCCGCATGGCTGAGCACGCCGAGCTCTGGCAGCGCTTCTGGGATTACGCGAACGACCCAGAGCTCGCGCGCGAGGCCGGCGTGCGCGCGGTGCACGGCGAGGCGCCGTTCACGGAGCTCAGGCCGGGTAAGAGCTATCGCGTCGAGCTGCGCGCCTCGGGTGGGCTCTCGATCCAGCCCGAGTGACGGGCCTTAGAGCCTGCGCAGTTTGAGGCTCTTGAGGCCCGCGCGGGTCTGGAAGGCGGCGAAGCCCAGCGGGCGCGAAGGGAGCACCTCGGTGCGTAGCTCGATGTGCTTGCCTTCGAGGGCGACCTCGTGGAGGAGCTCACCGTCGATCCAGCTGCTGATGTGGGTGGATGTCACGCGGACGCGCGCGGTGTACTCGCGGCCTAATTCGTAGGAGAGGAAGCGTGTCGTCTCATTCGTCGAGGCGTCGTCGCCGTCGATGCATGAGAGGCCCGTGAGGGAGCCGCCCCAGCCGCCAAGGATGAGGGTGGCGTGGCTCTCGGCGACGGGGAAGGTGAGGCCGCAGAAGAAGTCCGTGCCCATAAGTCGCGCGGCGGTGACCTCGAGCTCGTAGTCCGTCTTGGGGAGCTCTCCGCCGGTCCAGTGCATGCCGGTCATGGGCGTCCCCATCTCGAAGACGAGGCGGCCGTCTTCGGCTTGGATCTCGCCCTCGCCGCCGAAGGGGGTGGAGCTCCAGCCCTCGCTGTGAGTGGCGTCGAGGAGGAGGTTCCAGTCAGCGTCGCGCTCGGCGGGGCCGGCGCACGCGCAGAGGCTAGCGCTGAGGAGCGCGGCTGTGAGGAGGCGTGTGTTCATGAGCTGCTCCGGTCGAGGACGATGGGGAAGAAGGCGCCCTCTACGAGGGCCCCGGCGGCGAAGAGCGGGCAGCCTTGGAGGAGCGGGGCTTCAGCGTCGGTGCAGCGGGTGTCGGGGCCCATGAAGTTCAGGACGACGCCGCGGCGGGGTCTGTTGGAGCGGTTGGCGAAGGAGCCGTGCACGGTGCTGGAGTGGTGGATGGAGGCTTGGCCGGCCTTGAGGGGTGTGGCGACAGGCTGGAAGGCGGCGCGCTGGTCTTCATCGAGGTGCGCGCGGAGCTGGTCTATGTCCCCGCCGAAGGAGGCGGCGGGGAGGGCGCCCCAGCGGTGAGACCCAGGGATGAAGTGCAGGCAGCCGCTCTCCTCGTCGGCGTCGTCGAGGGAGATGTGGATGGTGATGTGGTTCTCTGGGGTGGTGCGTTGCCAGTAAGACCAGTCTTGGTGCCAAGGCACGACACCAGGGTGCAGGGGCGGCTTCCAGAAGACCTGATCGTGCCAGAAGCGCAGGCGCTCAACGCCGAGGAGCTGCGCGAGGGGGACGGTGAGGCCGGGGTGGAAGGCCAGGTCGTGAAAGAGCTCGTCAACGCGCCACGCGCCGAGGAAGTGAAGGACGACTTCGTCGGGTCGCTCAAGCCAGGCCTCTTCGACCTCGTAGAGCAGCTCTCGATGGTGCTCGATTCGCTCACCGATGGCGTCCAGGCGAGCGCGCAGGTCCTTTACCTCTTCTGAGTTCAGAGCGTTTATGGGGCCCAAGAAGCCTTGGCGCTCGAACAAGGTGACGTCCTCTCCTGAGAGCTCGAAGCGATCAAGCGGCCCTTCTGTCGCGGGGAAGCAGTCCGTGATCGGAGCGTGTTCAGACTCCAGGCCAGCGGTCATGAGGGAGGGCGAGGTTTGGGCTCAGCGGAGAGGTGTCAGAGAGATCTGCTTGAAGTGGATCTCCGCGCCTTCGGACTGGAAGCAGAGCGTGCCCGACTGGGCGGTGCAGGCGGTGCCAGCGTTCGTGGGAGTGCCGTTGACGGTGACGGAGACGGCCGCGCCCTCACAGCGCACCACCTTGGTGTTCCACTCGCCGAGGAGCTTCTCGACGTCGTGAGTGTGGCGGATG
>JAKVCE010000062.1 GCA_022447405.1 Planctomycetota bacterium
GCCTACGCGGCCTACGACATGATCACTTGGAGCGGGAAGTTCTGCAGGCGGGACATCGGCGGACGTGTCGAGGCACGCAAGGCGCGCGTGGCGGAGCTCATGGGTCACAAGTTAGACTCCGGTCGCGATGCCGCTCCGACCGTCCCCCTCGGAGAGACCAGCAACTGAGGACCACCTAGCCATCCCTTGAAGCACTCAGTCATCAGGAAGAAGTTTGAGGAGCACCTCCGCTCGAAGAACCTCAAGTTCACGTCCCAGCGTGACCGGATCTTTGAGCTGGCCTTTCAAACCCACCAGCACTTCACCGCTGACACTCTCCACGCCTGGCTGAAGAAGCAGGACGGGGCGGCGGTCAGCCGCGCCACCGTCTACCGGACCTTGCACCTCTTGGAGGACGGCGGCTTCATCGAGTCACTCGACACAGGCCGTGGGGAGCTCGTCTACGAGCACGTCCTAGGCCACGCTCACCACGACCACCTGGTGTGTATGAGCTGCGGGAAGATCGAAGAGTTTCGGAGCGAAGAGATCGAGCGCTTGCAGGAGCAGGCGGCGGCCAGCCGTGGCTTCGTGATCACCAGCCACACCCTCCGCCTCGAAGGGTACTGCAGGGGTTGCGCGCGCAAGCAGGATCTCTCCGCTGCCCGTCAGGTCAGCTGACGGACAGGCTGGAGTGGCCTCAGCGCTCATGGCTCCGACGCGTCGCGTCGGCGCCCAAGCTCACGAAGAGCGCGCTTCGTTGAGGTCGGTGAGGATCTGGTGCAGCGCGGCCTCGGCCGAGGGGCCGTCGTTCAGACCGTAGCTGCGGGCTGAGACCTTGAGGCGGCAGCTGTCGTCATCGAAGGTCTCGACGCTGACAGTGACGTTCGCGTCTCCGATGTCGCCTGTGGCCGTGCGCAGGTCGTCGTCAACCATGATGGGGTTGTCTGACTGGTGCGTCAGCGAAGACTTCGCGATGGCCCAGGTGAGGGCCGCGCCCTCGGAGACCTGTGCGACGTAGGTGTTGTTCTCCAGGACCTCGTGGCTGATCACCACGCCTGCGCCGACACCGAGGAGGGCGGGGAAGCAGGCAGGGGTGCACAGGGCGACGGCGAGGAGGAAGGGGAGTCGGGCAGTGTTGCGCATTTCTGTCTTCCTTTGGGAGGAAAGTGGAGGTGAGGACCTTGCCTCACAGCGTGAGGTTAGCGAGCGGGAGGGCTCGGTTCATCCATCCTTTCCAGTGAATTGCTTTGAGCAGGCGCGGATCAGACGCTGACAGGAGAGGCCGCGTGGACCATCTGGCGGAAGAAGGAGAGCCCCTCGCCCTCTTCGCGGGCGCCTCGGCGGGTCCATTGCGGGTGGTTCCAGGGCAGCACGTTGCGCTCAGGGTGAGGCATCAGGCCGAGCGCGCGCCCGCTGGGGTCGCAGACTCCAGCGATGTGGTCGACCGCGCCGTTGGGGTTGGCGGGGTAGGGGTCGCCCTCTGCGGGGACGACGTAGCGCAGGGCGACCTGGCGGTTGGACTTGAGGCGCCCTAAGACCTCATCGTCTCGGACGACGAAGCGTCCCTCTGCGTGGGCAGCCGGGCAGGGGATCCGCTGTCCCTCTTCAAGCCAGACGCAGGCGGTGTCTGCGGCTTCGAGCTCGATCCAGCGACACTCGAAGCGGTTGGAGGCGTTGGCGTGGAGGGCGATCTGTCGGCCCTCGGCGCTGTGGAGCACGTCGGCAGGAGTGGGCTCGGCGGGGGGGTCCAGGATCCCAGACTCAGCGAGGACCTGGAAGCCGTTGCAGATGCCGAGGACCAGCCCGCCATTCGCGACGAAGGAGGAGAGCTCGGCGTACATTCCGTCCCTGAGCTCCAGACCGTAGACCCGCCCAGCGGCGATGTCGTCCCCGTAGGAGAAGCCTCCAGGGAAGACGCACATGCTCGCCTCCTCGAGGCGCTGGGTCTCCTTGAGGAGCTGGTGGATGTGAATGAGCTCGACGCGAGCGCCCGCGAGCTCGAGCGCGCGGACGGTCTCGGCGTCGCAGTTCGTGCCTGCAGTTCGGGTGACGATGGCGAGGGGCGAGGACATGGTGAGGTCAACCTTGGAAGCCAGACTGGTGGGCGGCGCGGAGCTCGTCCGTGGAGAGATCGATGAGGGTGGAGCGGTCCGTCCCGCGGACCACGAGCCGCGGTGACTCTGTCACGCGCCCGATGTGCGCCAAGGGCGTCTCCTCGAAGCGCGCTCGGAAGGCGTCCTCGTTCTCTGGAGAGACCTCGACGATCCAGCGCGTGCAGGACTCAGAGAAGAGCCTGGTGGCGTCGGGGTCGTAGCCATCGGGGAGCTCGCCGAGCGGTGCGCCGGAGATGTCGAGCTCTGCCCCGAGGTCGCCAGCAAAGGCGGACTCCGCGGCGGCCACCGCGAGCCCCCCCTCTGAGAGGTCGTGGCAAGCCCTGACTTCGCCGGCAGCGATGGCCCCTGCGAGCGCGCGCATCGCGCGCGGTGCGGCCTCTAGATCGGGGGCAGGTACGACGCCGCCAGCTCCGCCAGAGGGCATCAGGTCGAAGTGGACGGAGCCGCCCAGCTCGGCCTGGGTGATGCCTACGAGGTAGATGGAGTTGCCGGGCTCCTTGAGGTCCATCGTCGTGGCGCGCTTGACGTCCTGGACCTTCGCGAGGGCTGAGATCAGGAGCGTGGGGGGGATGGCGATGGTCTCGTCACCGACCCTGTATTCGTTGTTGAGGCTGTCCTTGCCGCTGATGAAGGGCGTGCTGTACGCCATGGCGGCGTCGTAGCAGGCGCGTGAGGCCAAGACCAGCGCCCCGAGTCGGTCGGGCTTGTCACAGTTGCCCCAGGAGAAGTTGTCGAGGATCGCCGTGTGGTCCGGGTCTCCGCCGCAGGCGACGGAGTTTCGCAAGGCCTCGTCGATCACTGCGAGCGCCATCCGGTAGGGATCGAGCAGCCCGTAGCGCGGGTTCGCCCCGCATGAGATCGCGCAGCCAGCGTCCGTCGAGTCCAGCGGACGCAGGACCGCTGCGTCAGAGGGGCCGTCAGCCTGGGTGCCCACGAAGGGCTTCACCACGCTCGCTCCCTGCACCTCGTGGTCGTACTGCCTGACGATCCACTCCTTGCTGGCGACATCAGGGTGTCCGAGGCAGCCGAGGAGGGCCGCGCCCGGGTGCTCAGGCATCTTGAGGCCCGGGTCAGCGTGATCCGGCGCGCTCCACTCAGCCTTCCTCGTGGGCCTAGGGGTCCCGTCGTGGAGGAAGCTCATCGCCATGTCGGCGACGACCTCTCCCTTCCAGCGCAGGACGAGGCGGCCGGTGTCTGTGAAGGTGCCGATGACTGCGCTCTCACAGTCCTCCGCGTCGAAGACTGCGCGGCAGGCGTCGAGCTTCTCCGGGGGGACGGCGAAGACCATCCGCTCCTGGGCCTCTGAGATCCAGACCTCCTCGGGTGAGAGGCCGGCGTACTTCAAGGGGGCGGTGTCGAGGTCGACCTCTGCGCCGCACTCTTCTCCCATCTCGCCTACGGCGGAGGAAAAGCCGCCTGCCCCGCAGTCTGTCACGGCCCGGTAGAGGCCGAGATCGCGTGCGCGCAGCAGCCCGTCCAAGACGCGCTTCTCAGCGATCGCGTCACCGATCTGAACGGCGGCGGAGGAGACGACGTCAGAGTCCTCGGTGAGCTCCGCGGAGGAGAAGGTCGCGCCGTGGATGCCGTCGCGGCCGGTGCGGCCGCCGACGACCAAGATGGCGTCCCCAGGGCAGACCTCCTTGTCCGCGCACGAGCGCGGTATGAGCCCCACGGTGCCGGCGTAGACGAGCGGGTTGCCGACATAATCCGGGTGGACCCAGACGCCACCAGAGACCGTGGGGATGCCCATGCGGTTGCCGTAGTCGCGGACGCCAGCCACGACCCCGCGGAGGATCCGTCGGGGGTGCATCGAGCCCTTCGGGACATCCTCGCGCGCCATGTCGAGGGGGCCCACGAAGAAGCTGTCGGTGTTCGCGATCGGTCGCGCGCCGAGCCCGACGCCGAGGATGTCGCGGATGACGCCGCCGATGCCGGTGCCAGCGCCGCCATAGGGGTCGATGGCGCTCGGGTGGTTGTGGGTCTCCACCTTGAAGCAGAGGTCCCAGCCCGACTCGGGGTCGAACTCGATGATGCCGGCGTTGTCGTGGAAGACGCTGATGCACCAGGGCTTGTCGAGCTCGTCGGTGGCGCGCTTGATGGTGGTCTTCAGCAGGTTATCGATCTTCTCACCGTCCATCTCGATGATGCCGGCGAAGGTCTTGTGCTTGCAGTGCTCGCTCCAGGTCTGAGCGATGGTCTCGAGCTCACAGGCCGTGGGCTCTCGCCCCGCCTCGCGGTAGTGCGCCTGGATGGCGTGCATCTCGACGAGGTTGAGGGAGAGGCAGCCTTCCGCGCTCAGGCTCATCAAGGCTTCGTCGTCGAGGTCGAGGAGCGGGACCTCCACGCGGCCGTGGGTGCTGCCCTCGGCGGGGGGACCGTACGGCAGGGCCTCAGAGTCGAGGAGCAGGTCTTCGATGGTCTCGTTCCCGAGCACACGTCGCGCGATGAGCGAGGTCTCTTCTTCGCTGAGCTCGCCCGCGAGCTCGTAGGCGGAGAAGGTGGAGATGTGTGCGTCTGCCGCGGACCCGCCGAGGCCCGTGCGCTTGAGCCCTCGCGCGATCGTCAGCGCGACGGGGTCCATGACGCCGGCCTTCTTGGCCACGAGCACTCGGCGTGAGGCGCCAGAGGGAGCAGGGAGCTCCTCGGGCTCGTAGAGGGTGTACTCGTCGAGCACGGGGTCGGAGAGGAGCTCGGTCGCGATCTGGGTCGCGGCCTCTCGGCTGAGCTCGGGCGGCAGGAGGTATCCATGGCCGACGCGGGCGCTCTCAAGGGCTTCTACGCCGAGCTCGCGCGCGGCGCCGAGGAGGTGGTTGGCCTCCGGGTCATCGACGGAGGGACGACGGAAGACCTCGACGCGCCAAGCGTTCGGGAGGGTGGCAGTTGCGGTGTCCACGGGTGTGATGCAGAGGTGTAGGGAGGAGAGATCGAAAGGGGATGCTAACAAGCCAGACCCGGGAATCCTCCCCGTAGCTCGGGTCCTTTCTCCTTGCGCCCTCCGCGAGGGCACAAGAATATGGGGAGACGCTCGGGGCCAGCGCCCAGAGCGGAGACAGGAGCCCGTGCGTTGAGCGAGAGAGAAGAGAAGCCCAAAGACAGCGCCGCAGGCCCGATGGCCTTCGAGCGACCGATCCAGGAGCTGGAGGCGCAGCTTAGAGAGTTCGAGGAGCTCTCGGACCGCAGCAACCTCGACGCCTCCGCGGAGATCGCAGCTCTGCGAGCGCGCATCGAGGCCTCGATCGACGCCGCCTACGCGGACCTCTCCCCCTGGGACCGCGTCAACGTGGCCAGGCACCCTGAGCGGCCCGTCGCCAGCGACTACATCGCGGGTGCGATGGATGACTTCTTCGAGCTGCATGGTGACCGGGCCTTCGGAGATGACAGGGCCATCGTGACAGGCTTCGCCCAGATCGAGGACCACCGCTTCCTCCTCGTCGGCCACCGCAAGGGGCGCACGATGAAGGAGCGACTCGCGTGCAACTTTGGCTGCGCACATCCAGAGGGGTACAGGAAGGCCCTGCGGAAGATGCAGCTCGCGGCGCGCATGGGCCTGCCCATCGTCTCTCTCATCAACACGCCGGGCGCCTACCCGGGCATCGGCGCTGAGGAGCGCGGTCAGGCTGGCGCGATCGCAGAGAACATCCTCGAGATGTTCCGGCTCGAGGTCCCGATCCTCGCCATCGTCATCGGGGAGGGTGGCTCTGGCGGAGCGCTAGGCATCGGCGTCGGGGACCGCGTCCTGATCATGGAGTACTCCTACTACTCGGTGATCAGCCCAGAAGGTTGCGCGGCGATCCTCTGGAAGGACGGTGAGCGCACCCCGGACGCCGCCAGCGCCCTCCGGCTCACGGCGCCTGACCTGATCGAGCTCGGCGTGGTGGACGGCGTGATCAAGGAGCCGAGCGGTGGCGCGCACCGAGATCGGCAGAGGGCGATCGACGGCATGCGCGGGGTCCTCCTGGAGGAGCTGCGCGGGCTCAAGACGATCCCCAAGGGCGAGCTCTTGAGCCGCCGCAGGGCCAAGTACAGGCACCTGGCTGCCGTCCCAGGGCGCTTCCCTGAGTCAGGCGCTGCGACCCTCTGAGGGGCGCAGGCGGAGGATTGGAATCTCCGCAAACTTCGGTCTATGGGTGTCGTATGCTCACTTAGCACGGTGCCATGGACGAATCAGCCCCTGAGACGCTCCCCGTCGGTGACGGAGGGAATGGGACCGGGAGGGACGCCTCTCCCGGGGACCCTGCGTTGACTCAGGCGGAGGAGCGGGACAGGAGAAGGGCAGAGGAGGAGGCTTGGATCCGACGGGCTCAGGCTGGGGAGGAGGAGGCCTTCGCATGGCTTGTGCGCACCTTTGAGGTGCGCGCGTTCCGCGTCGCCCGCGGGCTGATCGCGAACGAAGAGGACGCGAGGGATGTGGCGCAGGAGGCCTTCCTGCGGGTCTTCCGGAGTCTGGAGCGCTTCGACTTCGGCTACGCCTTCTCGACCTGGCTGCACCGGATCGTCACCAACCTCGCCATTGACCACCTCCGCAAGCGGCGGATCGTGGCTAAGGGGGGGCTCCTCGAGGACGACGAGTCTCATGAGCCTGAGCTCGTCGACCAACGGGTTGAGGACCCGAGCGCCGGGATCGAGCGTGAGGAGACTGTGGGTGAGGTGCACAGCTGCCTCGAGGCCCTCGCACCGCACTTTCAGTCCGTCTTGGTGCTGCGGGAGCTCGAGGGGCTCTCCTGCGCCGAGATCGCTGAGATCGTGGGCGCGACCAATGTGACCGTTCGCTGGCGCCTACACCGCGGCAGAAAGCTCTTCCAGGAAGAGTGGGAGCGCCGCGAGCGCGCCGCAAGCTCCGGAATCGCTGAGTCCGAGAGATCCGCTAACGTCCACCAAGACCCCTCCGTAGAGCACACAGATGACGAGGAGGACCCGAAGAGATGAAGCCTGAGAATCCCTTGAGCTGTGATGTGGTTCGCGCGGACCTGCCCCTGTTTGTCGGTGGTGATCTCCACCAGGACGGGGAGCAGACCTCCGCTACGCGGGCTCTTGAGGCGCACCTCGCTCTGTGTGTGGAGTGCAGGGAGGAGCTCGACGCCCTGCAGAGGGCTCGTCAGGCGCTTCAGGGCTTGGCCCCCAAGTCGGGTGCGCCGGGCTTGTGGCCCGATGTGCGCGAGGCCCTCGTCGCAGAGGGTCGCATTCAAGCGGGCTCCGTCCGGATCGCTCCGACGCGCCGCCTGAGGCAGCTCGCGGCAGCGGCGCTCCTCGCAGGCCTCGGCCTCTTCATCTGGGCCGGGGACGAGGAGTCCCCGCTCGCTCCTGAGGCTCCTGCGCCGGCAGAGCTCGTCATGGAGGAGGAGCGAGCGCCTCTGGAGCCGAGCCTGGTCTCCCCGCTGCGTCCGCTGTCCGCTGACGAGGTCGCGCTGAGTGAAGGCGCTGAGACCCTCGGTGAGGCGCCTGAGGTCGGCGAGCCCGCGCGCCCGCTCCCCGGTGGCGCTGCGAGCCTCGCTGGCAACCCCACCATCCGCTGATCTGTTCGGGGCCCGTTCCCCGGTCCGTACCATCCTCTCGGAGGAAACCCGCATGATGAAGCTGACCGTCTGCCTCTCGCTCTTCTTAGCCAGCGCGCCTTGGGCGCCCACCCAGGATGGCGCAGACGCGCCTGCGCTCCCCGTCCCCCTGGCGACGGTTGAGTGCGAGGAGATGGCTGAGGTGCCGCCCGGACAGTTTGACGCGGAGCTCTGGGCTGCCAGGCTCTCAGAGGGTGACCTGGACCTGCGCATGGCTGCCTTCGAGGCGATCGTCGATGCGGGCATGCGAGATGACAGCGTCTACAAGCAAATCGAAGCCTGGTCATCGGACGGCGACGCTGGTGAGCTCGCTTGGACGGCTCGCATGGCGCTGCGGGAGCTCAAGAGGCGGCCCACGCCCGCGTCGGACCCGTGGGGCTTCGGCAGCGACCTAGATTGGTTTCACACCTCTCCCTTCCAGAGTCTGGGGGTGACGCCAGACGAGATCGAGCGCAACCTGCAGAGCAAGTTTGATCAGCTGCATCGAGAGATGCAGCGCGGCTTCTCGCCAGGGGCTGCCCCGGGCCGTGGGGTGGAGCAGCGCTCCTTCAGGTTTGAGCTAGGCCCCGATGGGCTCAAGGTGCGGACCAAGAGGTCAGGCGCTGAGGGCGAAGACGAGCGGCAGTGGGAGGCTGAGAGCATCGAAGAGCTCTTGAAGGCACACCCGGAGCTGGAGAGCGAGTTTCCTGGCCTAGAGGGGCTCCGCCTGCGCTTCGGCTTGCCTGAGCGCTCCAGCGACAAGCCTTTACCGCCCTCAGACCAGGGACCTAGGACTGACGTCCTCGGCGTGGAGTGCCGAAACCTGAGCCCTGAGGAGCTCCAGCGCGCGGAACGCGCAGGCACCGTGCTGGTGATGAGAATCTTGCCCGGGAGCATCGCTGACGAGCTGGGTGTCCGCAGAGGCGATGTCCTCGTGAGCATCAACGGCGGACCGATCGATGGCCCTGAAGACATAACGCAGGCGCTCTCAAATCGCGGCCCTCTTGAGTCGGTCCGGCTCGGCCTCATCGACGCCGCTGGAAAGCAGCGGGTGATGGTCTGGTCGCCGCGGGCGCTTGACGACGGAGACTGAGGCTTAAGAGACGCGCTAGCCTTGCTCGGCGGCGAGAGCGGCCTCGCAGGCTGCCCTCAGCTGGAAGGCGCGCTTGACGTCTCGCGAGTCAAAGCTTGCCTCAGTCCTGCTCAGGAAGGCGTCGATCGAGGTGAGGGCCTCCGCGTGCCTCCCGAGCTCGAGTAGGAGCTCCGCCCGGCGGCTGTGGATGGTCGAGGTGCAAGAGCGCTGGCTCAAGGTTCTTCGAAGCGGCGAGGATGCTGTAGCTGTTCAGGTGCACTGAGGCTTCTAGGCGGTCTAGCATCTCGATGCTCCGGCGACAGGCGGCCTCCTCCCTGGGGCTCATGCCAGGGCGCTTGAGGGCCTGTGTCCACCACTCGCGATCGTTCGTTGTGACCTCAATCACCCTTTCTCCCCAAGATAGCGCGGCGTCGTTCTCTTGCAGGAGGGTGTTTGCCCGGACCAATCCATTTAGCACCTCAGCGTCAGCAGGTGCTAGGACCAAGGCCTCCTTGTACAGTTCGATCGCATCACGCCAGGCGGCGGTCGCCTCCGCGTCGAGCTCGTCGGCGCGGGCGTCAGGGTCGGGATGCTCGGTGAAGCGATCGCCGGTGCGGACGGCG
>JAKVCE010000063.1 GCA_022447405.1 Planctomycetota bacterium
AGGCCGAAGACGGTCAGAAGATCGGCTCCGGTGAGGTTATCGCCAAGACGGCGCGTGAGGCCGCAGGCACCCAAGACATCACGGGTGGTCTGCCCCGCGTGACCGAGCTCTTCGAGGCGCGTCGTCCCAAGGAGGCGGCCATCCTCGCGGAGATCGACGGCACCGTTGAGCTGGGTGACAAGAAGCGTGGCAAGCGCACGATCATTGTCCGGGCTCTCGATGACGACGGCGAGGAGATCGGCGCCAAGGAGCACGCTGTGCCCCAGGGCAAGCACCTGCGCGTCCACAAGGGCGACGAAGTGCGCGCCGGCGAGGCCCTCGTTGACGGTCCCCAGGACCCGCACGACATCCTCAAGATTCGTGGCGACGACGAGGCGCTCGGCTATCTCCTGAACGAGATCCAGAACGTCTACCGCGCGCAGGGCGTCGGCATCGACGACAAGCACATCGAGATCATCCTCTCTCAAATGACGAGGAAGATTCAGGTGAGCGAGTCGGGCGACTCCGAGTTCCTCCCCGGTCAGACGGTCGACAAGTTCTTGTTCCGGACCTCGAACGCGAAGCTGCGCTCGCAGAAGAAGAAGCCCGCTGTCGGACAGACGATGCTGCAGGGGGTGACCAAGTCGTCGCTCTCGGCCGACTCGTTCATCTCGGCGGCCTCCTTCCAGGAGACCACGAAGGTCCTCACCGAGGCGGCGATCGCCGGCAAGCGTGACTACCTCGTGGGCCTCAAGGAGAACGTCATCCTCGGCCACATGGTCCCGACCGGCACCGGCTTCCGTGACCACTACCGCACCCGCGTGAAGAAGAACATCGACTTCGGCGAGATCGGCGGTGGCTCAGGCCTCGCCCCGGCGCAGATGGACGCTGAGATGGAGTCCCTCCTGACGGGCGTTCTTGAAGAGGAGCCGGCCCTCGCGGCCACGGGCTCCGAGGGCATGCCCCCGGCGGCCGACCCTGCTCCCTCAGCTGACCCTGAAACCCCTACAGAGGCTCCTGAAGCCTGATATTGAGGCTGCGAAGGCCCGTCGGACTTGACCGGCGGACTTCGCGCCCTAGAATACTCCGCCCTCGAAAGCCCCCTGGACCCCTCCAGAGGGCCTAGAGACGACCGAAAACGACATGCCCACGATCAATCAACTCGTCCGCAAGGGACGCAAGTCCATCCGCAAGCGCTCAAAGTCGCCTGTGCTGGAGTCTTGCCCCCAGAAGCGCGGTGTCTGCCTGCAGGTGAAGACCATGACGCCCAAGAAGCCGAACTCCGCGCTTCGAAAGGTGGCTCGTGTGCGCCTCTCCAACGGCAAAGAAGTCACGGCCTACATCGGCGGTGAGGGTCACAACCTCCAGGAGCACTCAGTCGTGCTCGTGCGTGGTGGCCGTGTCCGCGACCTCCCCGGCGTCCGCTACCACGTGGTCCGCGGGACCTTGGACGCCACCGGCGTCGACGATCGCAACCAGGGTCGGTCCAAGTACGGGTCTAAGCGCCCGAAGAAGTAACGAGCTCATATGCCCAGAAATTTCAAAGCGACGGACGTCTACCTCCGCCCCGATCCCAAGTTCGGATCGATGCTCGCCACCAAGATCATCAACAAGATCATGTTGGACGGGAAGCGCAGCACAGCCCAGAAGATCTTCTACGCGGCCGTCGAGAAGGCCAACAGCAAGGTCGAAGCGGAGAGCCTCGATGAGGTCTTCGAGAAGGCCATCGACAACATCCGCCCGCAGGTCGAGGTCCGCTCCAAGCGCGTCGGTGGTGCGAACTACCAGGTGCCGCGTGAGGTCAAGCGCAACCGCCAGCAGACCCTCGCGATCCGCTGGCTCATCGACAACGCCCGCAAGAAGAAGGGCAAGCCGATGGCTGACCGCCTCGCGGAAGAGCTCGTGGACGCCTTCAACGGCACCGGCACCTCGGTGGCCTGGAAAGAGCAGATCCACAAGATGGCCGAGGCCAACAAGGCCTACGCCCACTTCGCCTGAGCCGACATCGGCCTCTAAGGCACTGATCAACAGCCGACCCGCTTGGGTCGGCTGTTTCTGTATCCTCCGATCTAGATGACCACCGACGTCCTCATCCTCCGTGACCCGCGAGAGTCCGTGAAGAAGTGCTCGCTCACGCCGCTCCGGGGGCGAGAGGATGTCGAGTTTTGGAGCTACGACCCGGACAAGCGCTACGACGCCACAGGCCGGATCCTCCTGCACCACGAGGGGGAGCTCTTGAGCGAGGCCGACCAGGGAAAGGGCCTCTTCCTCGTCGACTCCTCCTGGCGCCGGCTGCCGAAGCTCCTCGACCGCGTGGACGGTGAGCCCGTGAAGCGCCGGCTGCCGCCCCTCAAGACGGCATACCCGAGGAAGAGCCACATCTTCGACGACCCCGAGCCCGGCCTCGCCTCCATCGAGGCGCTCTACGCGGCGGTCCACATCCTCTATGGGCCTAGGCCTGAGCTCCTCGAGGGCTACCGCTGGGCGGAGGAGTTCCTGCGCCTGAATCCCACGCTCGCCTGAGGTGGCGGTGGGGCGAGAGGCCCGCGGGCGTTAGGATCGCGCCATGGACCGCAGCCTCCTCAGGAACTTCGGGGTCGCCGCCCACATCGACGCGGGCAAGACCACGACCTCCGAGCGCATGCTCTACCTCACCGGGGTGGAGCACCGCGTCGGAGGAGTCGATGAGGGCACGACCGTCCTCGACTGGATGTCCGAGGAGCGCGAGCGGGGGATCACCATCACCTCGGCCGCGACCACGATCCCCTGGAAGGGCCACAGCCTGAACCTCGTCGACACGCCCGGCCACGTGGACTTCACCGTCGAGGTGGAGCGCTGCATGCGCGTCCTGGACGGCGCCGTCCTCGTCCTCGACGGGGTGGCCGGGGTGCAGGCCCAGTCCGAGACGGTCTGGAAGCAGATCGAGCGACACTCAGTCCCCTGCGTGGCCTTCGTCAACAAGATGGACAAGCCCGGCGCGGACTTCATGAACGCCATCGAGACCGTGCGCGACCGCCTGGGCGCGCCGGCCGTGCCGCTGCAGGTGCCGCTCTATGAGGACGAGACGCCGGTGGGGGTGGTGGACATCCTGACCCGCGAGGGCTGGCGCTTCCCAGACAACGCCAGAGAGATGGAGGCCGCCGAGGTCCCCGAATCGACCATGGAAGACGTCGAGGTCCTGCGCGCCGAGCTCGTCGACAAGCTCGCCGAGGAGGACGAGGCGCTCTTGGAGCTCGTCTGCGAGGGGAAGGAGCCCGAGCTCGATGACATCAAGAAGGCGCTCCGCGCGCGGGTCATCGAGCGCAGCCTGCTGCCGGTGCTCTGCGGAGCGGCCGCCCGGGGCATGGGCGTGCAGCCTGTCCTCGACGCGGTGGTGGACTACCTGCCCTCGCCCCTCGACATGCCGCCCGTGGAGGCGGAGCGGCTGAAGTCCGATGAGAAGGTCGAGCTCGAGAGCGACCCTGAGGGGCCGCTCGCCGCGCTGAGCTTCAAATTGCACGCTGGCCCGCACGGCGACCTCTGCTTCCTGCGCATCTACTCCGGCACCCTCGCCGCCGGGACCGCGGTCCTCAACACACGCACCGGCAAGCGCGAGCGCATCAACCGCATGGTGCGCATCCACGCGGATGGTGGAGAGGACGTGAAGGAGGTCGTGGCTGGCGACATCATCGCCGTCGTCGGCCCGAAGGCGACCGGCACCGGCGACACCCTCTGCAGCGAGGGCTGGGGCGTGGTCTTGGAGACCGTCGAGTTCCCGGACCCTGTGATCACGCGGGTCGTCGAGCCCTCGAGCGCCAACGACCGCGACAAATTGCGCCAAGGCCTCGAGCGCCTCGCCCACGAGGACCCCAGCCTCCGGGTGGTGGAGGAGGAGGACTCGGGGCAGTGGAGCGTCTCCGGGATGGGGGAGCTGCACCTCGAGATCATCGAGCACCGCCTGAGGGATGAGTTCAAGGTGGACGCCCGCGTGGGCAAGCCCCGCGTGGCCTACCGCGAGGCGATCACCCAGACGAGCAAGGGCGAGGCCAGCGTCGACAGGGTGATCGGCGGCAAGGACGTCTACGCCAAGGTCGCGGTCGAGGTCAGCCCGGCGGGGCTCGCCGGAGAGGGCGTGCAGTTCGATCCAGGGTGCTCACTGGGCGAAAAGTGGCGCCATGGCCTCGAAAACGCGCTCTTGCAGGAGGCTGGCGTGGGGCCGCGCTTTGGATTCCCCATGGACGGGGTCTCGGTGCGGGTCCTCTCCACAGAGTGCCGAGACGGCAACGAGAGCGAGGCTGGATATGGCCTAGCGGGCATCTCAGCCCTCAGAGAGGCCCTAGGGGGGGCTGGAGTGGCTGTTCAGGAGCCCTTGATGCACTTCACGATCGAGGTCCCAGGGGAGTTCTCCAGCGGGGTGATCGCAGACCTCAACACCCGCTCTGCGGAGATCAATGAGGTGGTCGCAGAGGGCGAAATGACTCAAATAGGGGGCCTGGTGCCCCTCTCAGCCATGTTTGGCTACTCCACGGCCGTCCGCTCCCTCTCCCAGGGCCGCGCAGACTTCTCCATGGAGCCTGCGGGCTACAGGGGCTTGGAGGAGCGCGAATTGGAGGCCCGGGGCCTCGTGTGGTCCTGAGGGGCCTAGAAGTAAGAAGACGCAATCCTGCAATTTTTCTCGCTTCTTGGGCTGTTCCAGGCGCCTCACGGTTGACCCCACCTTGGCGCGCTGGTATTTTCTTCGGCCCTCAAAAATGAGAGAGCCGGTTCGGCTTTCTCACCGAGGGGCCTCTCGCACGCTGCGAGAGGGTCGAGAAACGGCTTTCCCCGAGCCGTAGGAACCCCCCATCCCGCGCTTCACGAGTGCTCAGACAGCACCCGTGTGGGGTGGTTTTTTGAGAGAAGCTCCAGCACACATGAAGGACCGAATCCAGATCCGTATGGAGGCCTACGACCACGAGGCCCTCGATACTTCGTGCCTCGAGATCGTCGAGAGCGCGAAGCGGACAGGCGCCAGAGTCAACGGCCCCATCCCCCTGCCTACGCGGGTGGAGAGGTACACGGTCTTGCGTTCACCCTTCATCGACAAGAAGTCGCGTGAGCAGTTCGAGATCCGGACGCACAAGCGACTCATCTACATCTCTGAGCCGACCAACCAAACGGTGGACGCGCTCAGCTCACTCAGCATGCCTGCGGGCGTGGACATTCGGATCAAGGCCTAGCCCGATCCAATCTCCGCTCTCTTAGGCTCCCACCACAAACCCACAGGTCGTTAGCAGGAACCAGCGAGGAACGCCACGCGAAGCCTGCTCCCTGACCCCCCAACACAGAAACAGCCGCGTGGCCAGGCGTCGAAGGTCGGACCTTCTGACCTTCCCTGGTCGAACCGGTACAAACGGAAAGTTCGAGGCGTCATGACGCTGATCCTAGGACGAAAAATTGGAATGACTCAGCTCTTCGCTGAGGACGGCACGGTTGCCGGAGTGACCGTAGTCGAAGCAGGTCCCTGCGTGGTCACCCAGATCCGCACGGAGGAGAACGACGGCTATGACGCCGTCCAGCTCGGCTTCGAGGACATGCCGGATCGCTTGGTCGCTAAGCCGCAGCGCGGCCACTTCGCCAAGAACGAGATCGCGCCCAAGCGCTTCCTTCGGGAGGAGCGCCTCTCTGGGCCCGCCGAGTGCGAGCTCGGGGACGTCGTGAAGGCGGACGCCTTCGAAGAGGGAGACCTCGTCGACGTCATCGGCACCACGAAGGGTCGCGGCTTCGCTGGCACGATCAAGCGCCACGGCTTCTCCAGAGGCAAAGAGACGCACGGCTCCCACAACGTGCGGGCTCCGGGCTCGATCGGTTGCTCTGCCACCCCCTCGCGGGTGTTCAAGGGCAAGCGCTCTAGCGGCCACTACGGCAACGCCCGGAACACGACCAAGAACCTGCGCATCATGCGCATCGACGAAGAGCGCAACCTGATCTTCATCCGCGGTGGGGTCCCTGGCCCGCCGAACGGGTTCGTCCAGGTCCGCACCGCCAAGACCGGAATCAAGAAGGGCTGAGCGTCATGAAGGTCAAAAGCTACAAGGACGGGAGCGTCGGCAAGGTCGAGGTGGACGAGGGCGCCTTCGGTGAGAAGGTCCTCTATCGCACCTTGAAGGACGTCGTCGTGAACCACATGGCGAACCAGCGCCAGGGCAACCACTCCACCAAGAGCCGCGGCCAGGTGAAGGGCACCAACAAGAAGCCCTACCGCCAGAAAGGCACCGGTCGCGCGCGCGCAGGGGACATCAAGTCACCCATCCGGCGCGGCGGCGGCGTCGCCTTCGGCCCGAAGCAGCGGGATCACTCCTACCAGCCGCCGGTCAAGCTGCGCCGTACGGCGCTGCGCTCGGCCATCGCTGGCAAGCTCCACGACGAAGAGGTCGTGGTCACTGAGTTCGGCGAGTTCTCTGCCCCCTCGGCCAAGGCCGCGCGGAAGATCCTCTCGGACCTCGGCTCGCCCAAGCGCGCAGTCATCGTCCTGAGCGAGGCCAATGAGAACGTCTACAAGTCCTTCAGGAACTTCCCGAAGGTCGAGGTCCGCACGGGCGCTGACCTCTGCGCCTACGACGTCGTGAACGGCGGCCTCGTGATCGCTGAGAGCGGCGTCCTCGAGCTGGTGGCGGAGCGCGTCGCCAACAAGAAGAACGACGGAGGTGAGGGATGACTGGTGACCGCACATACACCCTGATCAAGAGGGCTGTCGTCACGGAGAAGGCCTCCGATGACACCGCGAACCGGAACGCGTACCACTTCCGCGTCCCTACCGACGCGTCGAAGATCGAGATCCGCGAGACGGTCGAGCGCCTCTTTGAGGTTCAGGTGACGTCAGTCAACACCCTGACCGTCCGCGGGAAGATGCGCCGCAGGGGCTACACGGCTGGGCAGAAGCCCAACTGGAAGAAGGCCATGGTGACCGTCGCTGAAGGCCAAACCATCGACATCTTCTAGGAGCGCACAGGAACAGAACCATGGGAATCAAGACCTACAAGCCGACCTCGCCTGGCCGTCGCGACGGGAGCGTCCTCGATTACGCGGAGCTCACGACGACGAAGCCGGAGAAGTCGCTCCTGCGCCCGCTCAAGAAGACGGGCGGTCGTAACAACCGCGGCCGGATCACCTCCCGCCGTCGCGGCGGCGGCAACAAGCGCCGCTACCGCGTGATCGACTTCAAGCGTGACAAGATCGGCGTCCCCGCTCGCGTCGCCACGATCGAGTACGACCCGAACCGCTCATGCTTCATCTCGCTGCTCCACTACGTGGACGGAGAGAAGCGCTACATCCTGAGCCCCCTCGGCCTCGAGGTGGGGACCATGATCCAGTCTGGCCCCGACGCGGAGCCCACCGTGGGCAACGCGATGAAGCTCAAGGACATCCCGATCGGTCTCCAGATCCACAACATCGAGCTCAAGATCGGTCGCGGTGGTCAGATCTGCCGCACCGCAGGTGGAGCCGCCCAGCTGATGGCCCGTGAGGGTCAATACGCCGTGGTGCTCATGCCCTCCGGCGAGCTCCGCAGGATCCACATCGAGTGCATGGCGACCATCGGTCGCGTCGGCAACACCGCCCACCAGCACGTCAAGCTCGGCAAGGCCGGCCGCAACCGTCACCGCGGGCGTCGCCCGAAGGTGCGGGGCACCGCCATGAACCCTGTCGACCACCCCATGGGTGGTGGCGAGGGTCGCACCGCAGGTGGGCGTCACCCCTGCTCGCCGAAGGGCGTCCTCGCGAAGGGCGGCCGCACGCGCAGCAGGAGCAACCCCACCGACAAGTTCATCATCCGTCGTCGCAAGAAGCGTAAGTAACCCCAGAGCGGCAAGAACACATGTCAAGAAGCACAAAGAAAGGCCCCTTCATCGACCCGAAGCTCGCTCGGAAGGTCGCGGAGCTCAATGACTCCGATCGCAAGGACCCGGTCACGACCTGGGCCCGCGCGTCCACCATCCCGCCGGAGTTCGTCGGACACACCTTCATGGTTCACAACGGACGCCAGCACGTGAAGGTCTTCGTCTCGGAGGACATGGTGGGTCACAAGCTCGGAGAGTTCGCGCCTACCCGCACCTTCCGCGGCCACACGAACAAGAAAGAGGGCATCAAGAAGGGCTAATTCATCATGACGGCCACCCAAGCATTCACAGCGCGTCATCGCTACGCGCGGATCACCGCCCGGAAGGCGCGGCTGGTCGCGGACCAGATCCGCGGTCGCAACGCCAACCAGGCGCTCGATCACCTCCAGTTCTCCCCGCAGCGCGCCGCCGCCTTCTACCTCAAGGTGCTGCAGTCGGCGATCTCCAACGCGAGCCAGGACGAGAAGGTCAACCTCAACAACCTCTTCGTCTCGGACTGCCGCGCGGATGACGGCCCCAT
Organism: Planctomycetota bacterium; assembly: GCA_022447405.1. Classification (GTDB taxonomy): domain Bacteria; phylum Planctomycetota; class UBA1135; order UBA1135; genus JAKVCE01. The sequence continues at coordinate 8,356 of JAKVCE010000063.1, forward strand.
GCTCAACAACCGCTTGCGCTGGCGCCCCGGTCCGCAGGGCCGCGCGATGCCCTACGCCAAGAAGACCAGCCACCTGACCGTCCAGGTCAGCGAGCGCGAGGTCGTCGAGGAGGAGGCTCCCAAGCCCAAGGCGAAGAAGAAGAAAGAGGCTGCTCCCAAGGCCGAGGCGCCCGTCGAAGAGGCGCCGGTCGAGGAGGAGGCTCCCGTAGAGGAGGCCCCCGCCGAAGAGGAGGCTCCCCAAGAGGACGCCCCGGCAGAAGAGGCCGCTGATGACGCTGCAGAAGAAGAGGCAGCTGAAGAAGAAGGCGCAGAAGAAGAAACAGCGGACGACGAGGCTGCGGATGAAGACGCAGCGGACGACGACGCGGACAACGAAAAACAGGAGAGCTGATTCGTGGGCCAGAAAGTACACCCGACCGGATATCGCATCGGCACCATCGAGCCCTGGCGCTCGCGCTGGTATGCGAGCAAGAAGGACTTCCCGAGGATGCTCGTGGAGGATCGCAAGATCCGCCAGTACATCGAGAAGGAGTTCGGCTCTGCGGGGATCCCCCGCATCGAGATCGAGCGCAGCGGCGAAGCCGTCAACGTCATCATCTACACCGCTCGCCCCGGCGTCCTCGTCGGGCGTAAGGGCGTCCGCGTAGAGGAGCTCAAGAAGGAGCTCCAGGAGCTGACGGGGATGACCTGTCACCTGACGCTTCATGAGGTCAAGCGCCCGGAGCTCGAGTCCAAGCTCGTCGCAGAGGTCGTGGCCGAGGCGCTCGAGCGCCGGATGGCCTTCCGTCGCGCGATCAAGCGCGCGGTCCAGACGACCATGCAGGCCGGCGCCAAGGGCATCAAGGTGCAGGCGAACGGACGCCTCGGCGGCGCTGAGATGGCGCGCGAGACGGTCGAGCGCGAGGGCCGCGTGCCCCTCTCCACCCTCCAGTCGC
>JAKVCE010000064.1:0-480 GCA_022447405.1 Planctomycetota bacterium
GCAGCGCGGCCGCTCGTTTCACTCTGGGGGCCAGCCCCAGGAGCTAGGTCACTCGCCGATCTCGTAGCGGATGAAGCCGAGGATCTCAGCGTCGTCCCCGAGGGCCTCTTTGATGGCGGCGCTGGTCGTGGACTTGTCGTCCCAGACCCAGGGCTGATCGTTGAGGCAGATCCCGGCGAAGTACTTGTCGAGCTTGCCGCCCATGATCTTCTCCTGGATCTCCTCAGGCTTGTCCTTCACCTCTTCCATGTAGATGGCCTTCTCACGCTCGACCGTCGCCTCGGGGATCTCGTCGCGGTTGAGCCCGAGGGGGTTGTTGGCCGTGCAGTGCATGCAGAGGTTCTTCAAGGTCTCAGCGGCCTCATCCTGTCCCTTCGAGGTCTTAACGGCCGCGATGGCGCCGACCTTCTGGTTGTGGTGGATGTAGGAGCCGACCCAGCCGTCCGCACACTCGAGGCGGCCAGCGCCAGCGAGGAGGAT
>JAKVCE010000064.1:490-9268 GCA_022447405.1 Planctomycetota bacterium
GTTCTCACCGAGCTTGCCGATGGTCTCCTTGACGGCGTCCTCAACGGTGCCACCGGCAGCCCATGCCTGCCCGAGCATGGCCTCAGCGCTGTCGGGCTTCTCGCTCCCGACGTGGGCGCACAGGCTCTCAAGGAGCGCCTCGAAGTCAGGCGTGCGCGCGACGAAGTCCGTCTCGCAGTTCACGCTGACGAGGTTTGCGCCCTTGCCGTCGGCGTCAACGCTGGCGAAGACCCGACCCTCGCTGGTCGCGCGGCTCGCCTTCTTGTCCGCTGACTTGAGGCCCTTCTTGCGCAGGAAGTCGACCGCTGCTTCGAAGTCGCCCCCCGTCTCCTGAAGCGCCTCTTTGCAGTCCATCATCGCGGCCCCGGTCTGATCCCGGAGCTCTTTCACTTGGCTTGCTGTAATCGTCATAGCTGGTATCGCTCGTTCTCTATGAGTTGGTGTCTTGGGTTCGCGCGAGTCAGAGCGCGCGGCTCTCTTGTTTCGGAGGGGGCCGAGGCCCCCACGAGATCACAGCCCCGCGGCGCGGGGCTCACGGGATTCACTCCTTGGCGGAGTCCTCTTCGCCTGAGGCTTCCTCAGCAGCGGGCTCCTCTTGGGGAGCCTCTTCGGCTGCGGGCTCCTCGGCAGGCGCCTCTTCAGCTGCGGGCTCCTCAGCAGGAGCCTCTTCGGCTGCGGGGGCCTCTTCGGCTGCGGGCGCCTCTTCGGCGGCGGGCTCTTCCGTCGCCGCAGGCTCTGCAGCGTCAGCGCTCGCGGCCTCGTCACCACCCTCAGAGGTCTCGGCCATCTCCGGGATGGGTCGGATCGCGCGGGTCGGACGCGGCTCGCCCTCGAAGCTAGCCTCCTCCTCGTGGTGCTCCGCGACCTCAGCCGCTGCGAGCGCCTCGCGGTGGTTCGCGCTGCCCTCCTCCACGGCGCCGACGAGCTGCTCAACCATGAGCCGCGCTGACTTCAACGCGTCGTCGTTGCCGGGGATCACGATGTCCATCTCAGACGGGTCGCAGTCCGTGTCGAGGATGCCGATGACGACGATGCCGAGCTTGCGGGCTTCACGCACCGCGTTGTACTCGCGCGCCGGGTCAACGACGACCATCGCTCCGGGGATGGTGGACATCTCGCGGATGCCGCCGAGGTTGCGGGTGATCTTGCGCTTCTCGCGGCGCAAGGTCGCGCCCATCTTCTTCGAGCCCTCATTGATGGAGCCGTCCTCCTCCATGCGCTCGAGCTCTTCGAGGCGACGGAGGCGGCTGCGGATGACCGAGAAGTTGGTGAGGGTGCCGCCGATCCAGCGCTCGGTGACGACGGGCATGCCCGTGCGCTCTCCGGCCTCGAGGATGACGCCCTTGATCTGGCGCTTCGTCCCGACCCAGAGGATCGAACTGCCCTCCGCGGCCATGTGGTAGAGCAGGTTCTGGGCGCGCAAGATCCCCTTAAGGGTCTCCCGCAGGTCGATGATGTGGATCATGTTGCGCCGGCCGTAGATGTACGGCTCCATGCGCGGGTTGCGGCGCGCCACGCGGCAACCGAAATGCACACCAGCGTCGATCAGCTCTTGTACGCTTGCGATCTCCATAGGACAGAATGTCTCCTTTGGTTGTCGAATCGGAGCGCCGCTGCGCTCCCGTCCAGCCCCTTCGCCGAGTCCAGCCCATCGCTCGTGGCTGGCGGCTTCTGCAGGGGAGGCGCGCGGGGTAGGACCCCGGGGACTCGGCTGTGATGGCCTGCGACTGCAGGCGAAAAAAAGAACCCGAGAGGCCACTCCTCCCGGCGTTTGAGGGCAAACATTCTAGCCACGACCCCGCCCGGGTCAACGTCAGAGGGGTCATCACGCCGGAAAACCCCTGCTGAGGTAGGATTCTATGGGTCCCTGCTCTCTTCGCAGGGGGTCTGGGCGTGCCCTCTGCGCGTCCTAAGGGGGCCCAAGACACCATGATCCTCCTCGCTGACCACCGTGGGGCGGGCCTCGAGCGCATTCACAAGGTGCTTGTGGACGCCGGACGCCCCACCCTCTTCACCCAGAACCTGCGCGAGACGCGCGAGGCCCTGGAGAAGTCTGACCCGGAGCTGGTGGTCCTTGACCCCCTCTCAGAGGGCGGCCAGGTGGAGGTCGAGCAGATCGAGCGCTACTGCCTCGACACGGAGGGGACCTCGCTGCTCCTCGTCACAGACCCGGCCCACCTCGACGGCTCAGTCGAGGTCGGTCGTCGCGTGGAGGGCGCAGTCTGGGACCTGATCCACCGTGAGGCACCAGTCGACGAGTACCTCTTGCGCATCGACCGGCTGCTGCACCAGGTGGCCTACCGCGACGAGGTGGAAGAGCTCCGCTACCGAGCCTCCTACGACTGGACCGGGCTGCTCCGAAAGGAGGCCTTTGAGGAGCGCCTCGAGGAGCTCTTCTCCGCGGCCGGTCGACACGACTTCGACATCACTCTGGCGATCTTAGACCTCGACCGCTTTGGTCGCGTGAACAAGACCTTTGACCACACCGTGGGTGACCTCGTGATCTCCCGCGTAGGCGACGCGATCCGCAACGCGCTGCGCACCGAGGACCTCGCCTTCCGTCTCGGGGGAGATGAGTTCGGTGTCATCCTCCCCTTCACCGGCCCCCTCGAGGCGGCCTACGTCTGCGTCCGACTGCGGGACGCGATCTGGAGCGTCGGGGAGCTAGCGCTCTCCGGCGCGCTGACCGGCCGCAGCATCACGCTCCCCGTCTCAGCCAGCATCGGCTTCCAGACCTTCTCCAAGGGATACCCCGCGACACGTGAGGAGCTGCGTGATCACGCTGAGCAAGCCCTGCGCTCTGCGAAGCGCGCCGGCGGAAACCGCGCGGTGTTCCACCCGTCGCTCAACACCGAGCGCGGCGACGAGACCTCCTAGGGACAGAACTCGACGCGGAGCGCGTTCGAGAGGTTGAAGCTGGAGGTGACGCCGGGTGGGTCGCGATACCAGAACTGGAAGTTCCACTCCATGCCGTCGACGATGAGCCCACCTCCTGCGCTAGCCGGCGGCGAGTTGAAGTCGAGGGGGCAGTACACATCGCCGAAGGAGTCCGCCTGCTGCACAGGCAGGCGATAGGTCCCGAGCAGCCCCGCTCCGACGCAGCGGAAGCCGTCTCCGAAGGGCGCTTGGAGCTGGTTCGGACCGTAATAGAAGATCCCGAACTGGCCCGAAGGGACGCTGTGCGCGAAGAGGATGAACTCGTCCGCCCAGATGCTCTGGGTCCCGATCCAGCCGATCCCTGCGCCTTGGGAGCTGACGCTGTTCGGAGCGCCCTCGCAGTAGACCTCTGGCGATGTGCACGCGACCACGACGTCACCTGGGTTCGCGAAGAGGTAGGCCACCTGCGTGCTCGTTAGGACCCCGTCGTAGACGTGTAAGTCATCGATCAGCCCAGTGAAGAAGTCATCGGAGCCGTCAGCGCTCCCGAGGTACCAGGTCCCTCCAGCGCTCCCCGTCGCTCCGCCGATGTTCAAGCTGCCGCCTAGCGCGCCGTCGACGTAGAAGCGCGCTTGCTCGCCAGCTTCGAAGGTGTAGACCAGGTGGGTCCACTGCCCAGGGGTGATGTAGAGGCTCGGCGCGGGGTTGGAGCCGCCCGTCCGGCGGATGAACGGCCGGTTGCCCTGCAGGCCGACGCTCCAGCTCCCGGGGTTGCCGAAGAGGATCTGATCACCGCTGACGCCCGCGGACTGTACCCACGCGGAGACGCTGAACTTGAGGCGCAGCGCGTCGGTGCGCCGCGGTCCATTGAGCCTGCCGTAGTCATCGACGCCATCGAAGCCGATCGACGTGCCCGTCCCAGCGCGCGCGCCGGGCTGCCCGACATCAGGGCCCCCGAAGAGAGAGCCGTTTGACATCCCTGGGCCGGAGTCCACGAGGGAGGTGGAGCCGCTCTCGTCCAGGCGCAGGATCGTCATGATCTCGGGGAGATCATCTTGGATGACCACAGTGACCTCTGCCGAATCGGTCAAGCCAGCGCCGTCCATGGCGGTGTACTCGAAGGTGTCCATGCCCTCCCAGCCGGGGAGCGGCGTGAAGACGAGCTGGTCATCCCCGCTCGCCCCGCTGCCCGGTGAGAGCGTGACGCTGCCGCCCTCGCTGGTGTTCGCGTCGAAAGCCGAGATGAAGAGGGATTCACAGTTCCCGTCGTGGTCATTGGAGAGCACGTCGATCACGAGGTCGCCGCCCAGCTCCTGGTCGGGGTTAGCGAGCGGCGGGACAGGCGTGGGGTGTCCCGGCCCTGTGCCGAGGCAGGCGCGCCCGCTGGCGTAGTCCATGATCTGTCGCCCGGTGATCGGGCCGAACTCGTGGCATCCGCCGCACATCCAGACGCAGTAGTCAGTGTCGAGGCAGTGCGGCGCGCTCCAGTTGTGACCGAGCTCGTGCCCGAGGATGCTGGTCTCCGAGGAGAGGCCGTTCTGGCCCCAAGTCCACCCGTAGCCCCAGCTTTGGCTGCAGACCACGCCGACGTAGGCGAGCCCGATCACGTTGTCGGAGAGCGGACGCGCTGTCATGAGGTGCGCCACGTCCCTTGTGACGCCGCCCTGCTGGGACTGCCAGTGGTTGACGAAGTCGTCGAGCAGCCCGTCGGTGCCGGGGGTTGAGTAGGGGTCAGGCTCAGAGGAGCGCACGATGATCTCTGAGATCTCGTGGCGGATGAGCACGTCTCGCGCGTAGCCGTAGTTGACCGCGTTCAGGACGGCCTCGATGTGCTGGGTGCAGGCGGCGGTCGAGCCGTGCAGCGAGTAGTACTCGTGGTCCGTGTCGAAGGCGAGGTCGGCGACCCACATGCAGCCAGCGCCGAGGTGCTCGACGGGACCGCTCACGCGATCGACCTCGGCCCCCGGCTGGAGGGCGCCGCAGTTCTCAAGCGTGAAGCCGCCCGTCACCCCCTCGTGGATCCAGTGCAGCTCCTCGGTCGGGACTGGCCCGTCAGCCCTGCGCCGCTCGATCCAGATCTCTTCACCGCCCTGCCCCTCCACGAAGCCCTCCACCCGACCCTGAACAAAGGCGATCGCGGCGCCGCGCGAGGCGTCTCCCCGGACCACGCCGTGGTAAGTCGCCGCGGGTGTCTGAGGGACCTCTCGCAGGCTGCCATCGGCGCTCATCTCCCTCACGCGGTAGCTCGACGAGCGGGTCTGCGAGCGCCAGAGCTCCACCTCAAGCTCCTCACCTCCCCACTCCAGGCTCAAGACCCATCGCGCTGGCGCCCCGCTCGGTAGCTCCAGCGCGACCCACTCGCCCGGGCTCCCCTGCGCGGCTCGCGCGGGGACGGAGAGGCAGAGCACGAGGAGGCACAGAGTGGCAGCTTTTAGAGTCCGCATCATGGGAGTTGCGCAGGGGGAAGAGGGCTCGTTCACCATACCAATCGGACCGCGCGAGCCCGCTCCAGGTTCCCTCTGAGGCGTGTGAACGGCCTCTTGGGGTGCTCAGCGGACCAGCACAGGCCGCAACCAGTCAGCCCGATCGCCCACGTGCAGGTCGCTCGCCATCTCTACCTCCAGGCTGAGCAACGTCGCACCTTCCAGGGATACGGGCGGCACTGCGACGGGGCCCTGACCGCCCGTGATGAGCTCGCTCTCGAAGCGAGACTCTCCATCTACAAGGACGCGGAAGACAACGGAGCCCTGACCTCCGAGCTCGAGCACCTCGTCGTCGACGCCGACCGCGAGCTTGAGGGTGCTCCAGGAGCCGTCGAGCTCCCACTGCAGCTTGCTGGGAGCGTGGACTCCGATCCCTCGCGTGTAGAGCCTGCCGCCGCAGCGCAAGGGCCCGCCCGTCACGCTGCGGTCGACCCTGTGAGGCCAGACCATCCCGAAGCCGTCCCCGAAGGGTGACCCCTCGGGCCCGACCACGACAGGCGTGAGCTCCGAGAGGTAGCGCGCGCCAGCACCCGGGACGAAGAGCTCGGAGACAGCTGAGCGCTTGAGGCGCAGGCCCCTGCCCGCTCGGGTCACGAGGTCCATCTCATCCTCTCTGATCTCGAGCAAGCCCGCGTGAACTCGCCCACCATCGGCGAGGTCTACCACGACGAGGTCTCCGCTCGGAGGGACCAGCGGGGCGTCGCCGAGGGCCTCGATGAAGAGCGCACAGACCTCTGTCCAGGGGAGCTCCTTGGTGCCCACGCTGGTCGCGAAGGAGACGCCCGCCTCGGTGAACTCCTCCAAGGTCCCCTCCAAGCGCTCCAGCCCGCGCGGCGCGAGCCTGTACAAGCGGTCGCCCTCCTCGCTCGGCTCCAGCCTGCTCCCCCACGCGGCGGGGATGCGCTCTGGAATGACGACCGACGAGAGCTCGTCCACGCTCACCCTGAGCCGCGCGTCGCCGAGGATGGAGACGTCGAGGAAGTCCCCCTCCCCTCCGATCACCTGGGCCATGACTCGTCCGCCGTCGAGGAGCTCAACCCGGGCGCTCTGAGCCTCAGCCTTAGGCGCTGCCGCTGGCTGCGAGTAGCGCACGAAAGCCACCCCCTCGGGGAGCGGCGCGGCCAAGGGCGAGGAGAGGTCGTGGGTCACGAGCGCCCCATCAGGAGCCTCCAGGATCACCTGGAGCGGCTCTTGAGGACAGAGCAGGAGGGCTGTGAGGAGCGAGATCACGCGAGGATGATAGCGAGAGGCTGCTCTACTCCATGGATGATGTACCTCAATCCCTAGCCTGCGGCTCATAAGGGCTCTCTGCAGGGACAGCAGGCCTTGCCTCGACGCTCTCTATGGCTCCCCTGAACCCTGGGTGCCACCTTGGCAGATGGCCTGCGAACCCCCGCCAGGGCCTGCCAATCCGGCAGCCGGCCAGCTCAGCAGTCAACACATAAAGCGCTGTCAGACAAGGCCTTAGATATCGTGAGCGCGCGGCACTCTTCTTGCTCACACTTGCCCTCAGGCCCCGGCGAGCCCGGGGCGTTTCACCCAAGCGCCGCTCCCCTAGCGCACCACACAGCACAGAGAACAGACTCACATGGTCAAGCAGATGGTTTTTGAGGCCGACGCCCGCGCCTCCATCCAACGCGGCGTCGAGAAGCTCGCCAAGGCAGTCACGACCACCCTCGGTCCCCGCGGACGCAACGCCGTCCTCGACAAGGGATGGGGTGCCCCCACGATCACGAAGGACGGCGTCACCGTCGCTGAGGAGATCCAGCTCAAGGACAAGTACGAGCACATGGGCGCCCAGCTCGTGAAGGAGGTCGCCTCTAAGACCTCGGACGTCGCCGGTGACGGCACGACCACCGCGACGCTCCTCACCGAGGCCATCTTCAGCCACGGCCTGCGCGCGATCACAGCTGGCGCAGCCCCCGCGCGCCTCCTCGCAGCGATCAAGGACGGCGCGGCTGCCATCACTGAGAGTCTCGAGGGTATGGCCCGCACCGTGGAGACCTCTGAGGCCATCGCGCAGGTCGCGACCATCTCAGCGAATAACGACCCCGCTACAGGCGCGCTTATCGCCGACGCGATGGAGAAGGTCGGGAAGGACGGCGTCATCACCGTGGAGGACGGCAAGACCCTCGAGACCGAGGTCGACGTCGTCGAGGGGATGCAGTTTGACCGCGGCTTCCTCTCCCCCCACTTCGCCACGGACCCCAACGCGATGGAGACCGTCTACGAGGACCCGCTGATCCTCGTGCACGAAACCAAGATCTCGAGCGTGCAGAAGCTCGTGCCGATCCTTGAGATCTGCAAGGAGACGAACAAGCCGCTCCTCATCATCGCCGAGGACATCGAGTCCGAGGCCCTCGCCACGCTCGTGGTCAACAAGCTCCGCGGCGTCTTGAACGTCTGCGCGGTGAAGGCGCCTGGCTACGGCGAGCGCCGCAAGGCCATGCTCGAGGACATCGCCGCCATGACCGGCGCGACCGCCGTCATGAAGGACCTCGGCCGAGAGCTCGAGCAGGTCACCGCTGAGGACCTCGGCACCGCCGGACGCGTCGTGATCGACTCAGACGCCACCACCCTCGTCTCCGGCGCTGGCAGCCGCGAGGCCGTCGAGGGCCGGGTCAACCAGATCCGCCAGCAGATCGAAGGCACCACCAGCGACTACGACCGCGAGAAGCTCCAGGAGCGCCTCGCCAAGCTCACCGGCGGCATCGCTCAGATCAACGTCGGCGGCGCTACGGACACCGAGGTGAAGGAGCGCAAGGCTCTCATCGAAGACGCCCTGCACGCGACCCGCGCTGCGGTCGCCGAAGGCATCCTCCCTGGCGGCGGCACCGCGCTCCTGCGCGCCCGCGCGACCCTCGCAGGTATGGACCGACCTGATGACGACTACGCCATGGGCCTCGACCTCCTCTTCGAAGCGGTCGGTCGTCCGGTCGCTCAGATCGCTGCGAACGCTGGACATGACGGCGGCGTCATCACCCACCGCGTCATGCGTAACGACTCCGCGTCCTGGGGCTTCAACGCCCACACCGCCGAGTACGGCGACATGTTCGACATGGGGATCGTCGACCCCGTCAAGGTCACGAAGGCCGCGCTAAACAACGCGGCGAGCGTCGCTGGACTCCTGCTCACGACGGACGCGCTCATCATCACCAAGCCTGAAGCCCCGACCCCCGCTGGCGGCGAAGGAATGGAAGGCATGGACGACATGGGTGGCATGGGCGGAATGGGAGGCATGGGTGGCATGGGCTTCTAAGCCGACCCCCTGACACAACACCGACCCCCACCAAACCGAACAACTCAACGAACAAGGAACCCTAAGACATGGCCAAGCAAATCCTCTTCGACGACGGCGCCCGCCAAAAGATGCGCGCCGGCATCCAAAAGCTCTCGCGCACTGTGCGCGTCACCCTCG
>JAKVCE010000065.1 GCA_022447405.1 Planctomycetota bacterium
TGTGGAGGTCGACATCGGCCCCTTCAGGGGTCTCGACGTGGGCAAGGCGACCTTCACGTCTAGTGTTGATGGGGAGGGGGAGGGTGCGGTCGGCCACCTCATCGCGACCTTCAAGGCGAGCCACCTCGGGTACAAGCTCGACCACAAGCTGCACTCAGAGCACCCGCGCAGCGGGGACGTCCTGCTCAAGTCCTCTGACACACAGCGCGGCAGCGAGAACAGGCGGCGCGAGCTGCGCATCGAGCGCGGCGAGGACGGCCTGGTCGCCTCCTATCGCCCTGACGGGCACTGCAAGGGCTGCGAGGACAAGGCGCACTTTCACCAGCGCTTGCCATGGGAGAAGCTCCGGCACTGCAACGACTGCGACAAGGGCGAGCACCGCGTGTGGAGAGAGCCGCGAGAGCGCTCGGTCCCAGCGCACACCCTGGACTTCCTGAGCAGCATCTACCTGATCCGGGCGTTCATCAGCACCGAGCTAGAGGGGGTCACGACGCCGCTCTTGGACAAAGACAGGCTCTGGGAGCTCTCCATGAAGAGCGGAGAGGCGAGAGACGTCGAGGTGCCCAAGGGGAAGTACGCCTGCAGGAAGGTCATCATCGAGGCGGCGCGACCCTCCACTGAGACGCACGAGGACAAGTTCAGCGGCCTCTTCGGGATGAAGGGGTCGATGAACTTCTGGGTTCATGAGTCCACCGGGGTGATGGTGCAGATCGCGGGGAAGCTCCCCTTTGGCCTCGGCGTGAAGATCCGCCTGATGGAGGCTGAGGGCGCCCCCGAGGCGCTGCTCCCGAAGGGGGCCTGAGCGCTCAGCTCTGGTCTTCCTCTAGCTCGATGAGGCTTGCCTGCGCGGGCCCGTCTCCCAAGCGGAACTGGGTGTCGGGCTCCTGGTGCTTGCGCTTGATGAAGGCGAGGATCACGCCGCAGTCGTGCGCGAAGGAGTAGGCCCAGGTCGTCGCCACGCCGAGGTCTCGCCACTCTCCGGAGTCCGGGTCTTGTCGGTGGAGCCTGGTGCCGCGCGCGACGGGCTCGTCGTGGTCCACGCGCAGGAGGCAGAGGCGCTTGTTCAGGCCGCCGTAGGTGTCGATCTTCGCGACGACCTCTTGGCCGATGTAGCAGCCCTTGTCGAGGCTGAAGGCGCGCTCGAGGCGCGCCTCTTGGGGGTAGACGGTCTCGTCGATGTCCTCACCGGGCTGCGCGACGCCGACCTCAGCGCGGAGGCTGTCCCAGACGATCCTGCCGACCGGCCGCGCCCCGGCTTCGAGGAGGGCTCGCCAGAGGCTGAGGGCGCCCTCCGGGCCAGCGTCTAGGCGCCAGGCGGGGAGCGTCGCGAGGGAGCACTCGGTGGCGACGACGGACGCCCCGGCGACCTCGAGGCTGAGAGAGCCCTCCTCGGGGAGGGCTTGGTCGGCGAGGCCTGCGAGCGCGTCCGCCGCGCCGGGGCCTGCGACCGTGATGGGGGCGTGCGCTTCGGTGACCTCTTTGAGGGTGACATCCTCGCTGAAGAGGTACATGTCGAGGGCTTGGAGCAGCGCGGCCGCTTGGCCCGGCTCTGCAGAGAGATGGAACTCGTCATCGCCGAGGCGCCGCAGCTCGAAGACGAAGCGCACCTTCCCCTTGGCGTCCAGGAGGAGGTTGGGGAGCGCTGCGCCGACCGGGAGGTTGCGGACCTCGTTGGCGAGCAGGCCGTGCAGGAAGGTGGCGGCGTCTGCCCCCTGGGCGTGCACGGCGCCCCGGTCGGTGTCATCGAGGGCGATCCAGGCCGTCTTGGCGGCCTGATACTCCCCAGGGACGTCTCCGTAGGTGAGGAGGGGGCGGGGGGCGTCCTCCGAGAGGAGGCGCGCGCCCTGCTCCCGGTGGAATTCATAGAGGGGGCTCTGCTTCAAGATCAGCCCAGTCTGCTTCGCATGGGCCTCGTTGGCCACTTTGGAGGCGGGATTCGGGGGACCCATGGAAGGAGGGGCCGTCGGATTCAGATCGGGAGCGGCTCGAATGGACTCTCCCGCGACTTCGGGCGCGCGAACTTCCTCCAAAGGAACCTCGTCAGGGGCTTGGAGGGAGTGAATGAGGGGACTAATATCTCCGACCTAGGAGTGTGAAATCGCCCCTCCAAAGCCTTGGGAGGTGGTTCCATCCCTCCTGATTTAGATCCCCATCTGATGGGTCCCGTGACCTGACTGAGGACCGCTGAGGTCTGAGGTCTGGTGGCGAGACGCCTCCGCCCCGGGCGCCCTCGAAGTCCGCCCCAACCCTGACCTCGCTTCGCACATGCGTCGCATCCACATCGCCAGCCTCTTTGCCGCAGGCAGCCTCGCGCTGCTCTCTAGCTGTGACATCCAAGCCCAGGCCAAGGAGCGCTCCTATGGTCTCGCGGGTGAGTACCGCTTCGACAAGAGCAACACGATCTATCTCGAAGACCTGCCCACGGGCACTGACGGCTCGCTCCTCGGCGCGCTCGAGATGCTCTGCGGCACCCCCGCGCAGCCTCAGTTCCTGCTCTTGGAGGACTGGGTAGATGATGGGTATGACCCCAACTACCCGGATTACCCGGAGGGCGATATGGGCTCCGGTGAGATCACCGAGGACGAGTGGGCTCACATCGAAGAGGACAACGCGCGCGTCTTCGCCGTGCAGCTCCGCGCCATCGCTGCGGGAGAGTATGACAGGGTCGTTCCCTTCCGCGGCGCGCCTGGCTTGCAGGCCAAATGGGATGAGCTCTTCGCGGAGGCCATGGGGGACGAGGACGGAGACGGAGCTCCCGACTTCATTGTCGAGGAGAGCCCGAACCCCCCGGACTACATCGCGATCGACTCTGAGGAGGTTTTCCGTGAGGAGGCTGCGCTGCTGCTCACGAGCTGGTACCCGCGCCTCTCGGACTCCGCAGAGCTCTACCGCCTCGAGTGCCTGCACTGCCATGGCACTGAGGGAGCGGGTGACGGCTCTACAGCGCCCTTCCTGCACCCCGCTCCGAGGAACTACCAGCCCGGATGGTTCAAGTGGGCTGCGGTGGAGAACAAGACCAAGCCCCGCCGCGTAGACCTCTACAACGTGATCAGCGAGGGCTCGTACACCTCCGCGATGCCCAACTTCAAGCGCTTCTCAAGGGCCCAGATTCACGGTCTGGTGGACTATGTCCGCTTGCTTGCCATCCGAGGAGAGACAGAGCGGCTGCTAGCGCTTGAGCTCGATGGCGGTGAATACCTGACCTCTGAGCTCATCTCGGAGACCTACGCTGGCGTCTGGGAGCAGTGGAACGGAGCCGACGAGAAGGTGGTCCACTGCGAGGGAGATGTGCCGGAGCCGACGGCAGAGCTGCTCGCGCGCGGCCGTGAGCTCTACATGGACGCCAACGGCGGCAACTGCTTCAGCTGCCACGGCGACCAGGGGCTCGGTGACGGCGCCTCTGCCTGGGAAGATGTCGACGGGGTCTCGCAGCGCATCGTGGATGACTGGGGTGAGGAGATCATCCCTCGCGACCTCACCAGCGGGATCTTCCGCGGCGGGCGTCGTCCGATCGACATCTACCGCCGCATCGCCATCGGGATCACGGGTACGCCCATGCCGGCCGTCCCCGACACCCTGACCGAGGAAGATCGCTGGGCGATCGTTCATTACGTGCTCTCCCTCTCGGACGTGCACGACGGCCTCGGGCTCGACTCGATGCGCATGAGGGCTGATCACGCGGACCACGGTCATGAAGACCAGGCCACGGAAGGTCACTGATCCGGATCTCTCCTCAACCAACGAACAACCAACAAACCCAACCTTTCGCAGCACCCAAACCTGAGTGAACCTGAATGCGACTCTTGGTGACACTGCTCCTGCTCCTCGTCCCCGTCTTGGGGGTGTGGACCTTCTGGACCGCTGAAGAGAACGGGTGGTGGATGCCCGAGACCGTGACGACTTACGGGCCGGACATCGACTTCCTCTTCTATCTCATCCTTTGGATGGTCGCGGTCTTCTTCGTCCTGACGGAGGGCCTGCTCGTGTGGTTCTTCTTCAAGTACTCGAAGAAGGACGACTCGAAGGGGGTCTTCTCCCACGGCAACCACAAGCTCGAGCTGCTCTGGACGGTCGTACCGGGCATCCTCCTGCTCGTCATCGCCTTCACCCAGATGGAGACGTGGGCTGAGATCAAGTACCGGGGGAACCTGCCGAAGAGCGAGCCGATCGCCCACGTCTGGGCCTCGCAGTTTGACTGGCGGGTCCAGTACCCCGGCGCGGACGGTGAGTTCGGGACCTGGGACGACGTCGAGAGCCCGCACCTCTTCGTGGTGCCCTCAGGTGAGGACGTGGTCTTCATCCTGCACTCGCGCGACGTCCTCCACAGCTTCTTCGTCCCCGAGTTCCGCCTCAAGCAGGACGCCGTGCCTGGCATGGCGATCCCGATGTGGTTCAACGTGAACAAGGCCCTGAGGGAAGAGGGCCTGGACCCGAAGGACCCGGATTCGGAGGACAAGGAGGCGATCCGCCTCTACGACCTGATCTGCGCTGAGCTCTGCGGCTGGGGCCACTACAAGATGGCCGGCCGCATGGAGGTGCGCTCCAGGGAGAAGTTCGATGAGTGGATGGCCGAGCAACAGGCCAATGTCATGAGCAACGACAAGGAGGACCAGTCATGAGCGTGCCCCCCATCCCCAGCGAAGGGAGCGCGGCCGCATCTGAGGGCCTGAACCCCCGCGCGCCTGAGGGTCAGCGGAAGGGACTCGGCGCCGACGGCACCGTGTACATCGAGCACGACCACCACGAGCTCTCCTTCCTCCGCAAGTACATCTTCTCTGTAGACCACAAGATGATCGGTCTGCAGTTCATGTTCACCGGGCTCGTCATGCTCGGCCTCGGCGGCGCGCTCGCCATGGCCATCCGCTGGCAGCTCGCGTGGCCTTGGACTGAGGTCCCCGTCATCGGCGAATTGCTCTTCCCCGCGACCGGCGGGGCCATGTCGCCGGAGTTCTACACCATGCTCTTCACGATGCATGGGACGATCATGATCTTCTTCGTGATCATCCCGATGCTCACCGGAGCCTTCGGGAACTTCCTGATCCCGCTCATGATCGGCGCGCCAGACATGGCCTTCCCGCGCCTCAACATGATCGGCTACTGGGCGATGGTGCCCGGCCTCTTCTTCGCCATCGCGAGCTTCTTCGTCGAGGGCGGAGCAGCCGCCGCTGGCTGGACGGCCTACCCGCCGCTCTCGACCATCACGACCGCTGCGCCAGGCAGCATGACGGGTCAGACCTACTGGCTCTTGGCGCTGACCTTCTCAGGGGTCTCGTCCATGGCGGGCGCCGTCAACTACGCGACCACCGTCGTGAAGATGCGCGCGCCAGGCATGACCCTGATGCGTATGCCGCTCACGATCTGGTCGCTGTTCATCTCTGCGCTCCTACAGCTCTTCGCCCTGCCGGTCCTCACCGCGGTCTCCATCGAGCAGATCCTTGACCGCGTCGCAGGCACGGGCTTCTTCACGCCGACCAACCTCGTCGTGAACCAGATGAACCCTGAGATGGCAGGGGAGGCGGCTGGTGGTCAGCCGCTCCTCTGGCAGCACCTCTTCTGGTTCTACAGCCACCCGGCGGTCTACATCATGGTCGTGCCCGCCATGGGCATGGCGAGCGACATCCTCGCGACGCACGCGCGCAAGCCGATCTTCGGCTACAAGCCGATGGCTTACTCGATGATGTCGATCGCTGGCCTGGGCTTCATCGTCTGGGGCCACCACATGTTCGCCTCGGGCATGAACCCGGCCCTCGGCATGACCTTCATGGTCTCGACGATCCTGATCGCGCTGCCCTCAGCCATCAAGGTCTTCAACTGGCTCGGGACCCTCTGGGGCGCTCGCATCCAGATGACCTCCGCGATGCTGAACGCTATCGCCTTCGTCTCGCTCTTCATCATCGGCGGTCTCTCAGGGATCTGGATGGCGGCGACCCCCGTCGACATCTACATCCACGACACCTACATCATCGTGGCGCACTTCCACTACGTGGTGTTCGGCGGGACGATGTTCGCGATCTGGGCCGGCATCTATCACTGGTTCCCGAAGATGTTCGGTCGAATCATGGACGAGCGCCTCGGCAAGATTCACTTCGTCGGCTCGTTCATCTTCGCCAACTGCACCTTCTACATGATGCACCAGATCGGCCTAGCGGGGCTGATGCGGAGGACCGCGGATCCTTATGCCTACGAGGTCTATGCCCACCTGCAGCCGCTGAACGAGTTCATCTCGATCAGCGCCTTCTGCCTCTTCTTCTGGCAGGGCTTCTTCGTCTTCAACTTCTTCTGGAGCATCTACAAGGGCCAGCGCGTCGGGCGTAACCCCTGGAAGGGCACCACCCTCGAGTGGGACGCGCCCTCGCCCCCCGGCCACGGCAACTTCGACCGAGAGCTCAAGGTCTATCACGGGCCCTATGAGTACGCCTCACCGCTCGTCGAAGAGGACTACCTCATGCAGACGAGGAAGGTGGACTGAGCGAAGCGCTCTAGCGGACCCCCGATGAACGCCACCCAGGTCACAGCCCTCCCGAGCACGCCTCGAGGCGACGCGACGCACACCTTCGCGCGCCTCGTGGTCTGGGCTGCGCTCCCGCTGATCCTCTTCGGCGGCAGCGTGACGTCCTTGGACGCGGGGATGGCTGTGGAGGGTTGGCTGACGGTGGAGTCCTCACAGGGCGAGCGCCTCCTCTGGCTCTACCCCCTCGAGGACTGGTTCCGGAACATCGGACAGTTCGTCGAACACAGCCACCGCATGGTGGGCACGGTCGTGGGGCTCCTCGCCATCGGCGCGGTGGTCGCGGCCTTCGCGACGGGCGCCTCGCAAGCTGCGCGCCGGATGACCACCATCGCGCTCGTCGCGGTCTGTGTGCAGGGCACCATCGGGGGCTTCCGGGTCCTCGAGAACAGCCCCCAGCTCGCCTTCCTGCACGGCGCCCTCGGTCAGGCTGTCTTCGCCACGCTCGTGGCGGCGGCGATCGTGACCTCCCCGCGCTGGAGCGCAGCCGCGCCGGTCGCCCACGAGTCCGCGGGATCGCTCAAGTCTCTCGCCACTCGCGCCACGGCCACCGTCTACCTGATGATCGTCTCTGGCGCGTGGCTGCGGCACACGAACGACCCCATGGCCCTCGCGCTGCACCTGATGTTGCTCTTCGTGGTGCTCGCCTCAGTCGTCTTGCTCTTCAAGCGGCTCTCGGGCTTTGACGGCGGGCTCTCGCACCTCGCGACGAGCGGTCGCCGCCTCGGCTGGATCATCAAGGCCCAGGTCGTCCTGGGTGTCCTCGCGCTCATGGCGGTCATGGTCTGGTACGGGCCCTCGGCGACCGGCGTCCACGACTCGATCCTGCCGACCCTGCACGTCCTCGGCGGCGCGCTGCTCCTCGGGCAGTGCCTCGCGAGCAGGATGTGGGTCGGCCGACTCCTGAAGCAGGAGGCTGGCTCATGAGAGAGGCCCGAAGCACGGCGATCGCGCGCGACGCCGCCCCGAGCACGCTCATCGCCGACTGGGCCGCGCTCCTGCGCCCCAGGATCGCAGGCCTCGTCGCCTTCACGGCCTTCATCGCCGCGGTCCTCGCGGGCGGGCCCGGCGGCGCCATCGGCGCGGCCTTCGAGATCACCCTCTGGGTCACCCTCTCGGCGGGCGCTGGCAGCGTGCTCAATCAGGTCTTTGAGAAGGACACGGACCGCTTGATGCCTCGCACGGCTGACCGCCCGCTCCCCGGCGAGCGCATCTCCAGCAGGGACGCGATCCTCTTCGCGGCGGCGCTGGGCGCGGCATCTATCGTCGGTCTTGCAGCCCGCTTCAACCTGCTCTCGGCGCTCCTCGCTGCGGGCACGGTCCTCCTCTACATCGCGGTCTACACGCCGCTCAAGCGCTACAGCACCTTCAACACGGTGCCCGGCGCCTTCGCCGGCGCGGCCCCGCCCGTCATCGCCTGGGCTGCCGTCACAGGCGGGCTCGAGGGCTGGGGCGTCTGGCTCGCCGCGATCCTCTTCGTCTGGCAGTTCCCGCACTTCATGGCCATCGCCTGGATGTACCGCGACGAGTACCGCGGCGCTGGCTTGCAGATGCTGGCCGGTGTGGAAGGCGGCGGCGAGATCGCCGGACGCCACGCCCTGCAGCAGGCGGTGGTCCTCCTGCCCTTGGTCTTGCTCCCCGGCGTCGCCGGCGTGGCAGGCCCGGTCTTCACCTTCGGCGCGCTCCTCGCGGGCGCGCTCTATGCGGGCTTCGCGCTGCGATTCGCCCGCAAGCAGTCCATGACCACAGCGCGGGGTCTCCTCTTCGCGTCCTTGGTCTACATCCCGTTCGTCTATTCCCTGGCCCTCTTCGACCCGATCGTCCAGCTGGCGATCCGAAACTGAGCTCATGAGCGAAGCCATCCAAGATTACGACCCGGCCGTGGACGCCCCGGCGGACCACCACCCGATCTACGACTACGACTCTGGCCCGCCGGTCGACCGCGGCAAGTTCGCGATCTGGCTGTTCCTCGGGACGGAGATCATGTTCTTCACCGGTCTGATCGGGACCTACATCGTGCTCCGGATGGGGGCGGCCTCTTGGCCGAACCCAGAAGACCGGCTCGCGGTGGACCTGACCGCGCTCAACACCTTCATCCTCATCACGAGCTCTTGGTTCATGGTGATGGCGCTCCAGGCGATTCAAGGTGGGGACCAAGCCGGCATGAAGAAGTGGCTGCTCGCGACCATCGTCGGCGGCTCCATCTTCCTCGGCGTACAGGTGTATGAGTACTTCGTGCTGTTCGAGGCAGGCGCTCTGCCGAACGTCGACATCTTCTGGTCGACCTTCTATGCCATGACGGGCTTCCACGGCTTCCACGTCTTCGTGGGGATCGTGTGGCTCATCTGCGCCTACTTTGAGGCGGCTCGCGGCGCCTACACCAAAGAGAACTACCTGCGGCTGGAGCTCGCGGGCCTCTACTGGCACTTCGTGGACCTCGTCTGGGTCCTCCTTTTCACCATCGTCTACTTGATGTAACCCGAAGATCACGGAGAACGACCCATGTCAGACGAGCACCACTTCAACGCCACCCGCATCTTCGGCTACCTCTTCTTCTACACGGCCCTTGAGGTCGCCTGGGGCATGTACTTCCCCGGGCCCCGCTGGGCGCTCTGGGGCGGCCTGCTCCTCTGCGCCTACCTGAAGGGCTACCTCATCTTCACGTGGTTCATGCACATGAAGTTCGAGGGCTGGATCTTGAAGGGGCTCATGCTCCCGACGGTCCCCCTCGTGGCGATCGTCATCTTC
>JAKVCE010000066.1 GCA_022447405.1 Planctomycetota bacterium
GCCCGCTCGCGCGCCTCAAGGGAGGCCTCAAGGCTCGCTGCGAGGGCGAGCTCATCCAGCTCCTCACCGTCGACGCGCACGCGCTCAGTGACGCGCTCGACGTGCGGTGAGGCGTAGCAGCCGCAGCGGACCCCCGCCGCGCTGAGCGCAGCCGCCACGATCGAAGAGACGGAGCCCTTCCCCTTCGTCCCTGCGACGTGCACGAAGCGGAGCCCGCTCTGCGGATCCCCCAGCCTCTTGAGCAAGTCCCGCACCGGCGCGAGGCTCCTGCCCATGTCCTCGGTGCGGTCTCGCCGCTCCCAGTTCACGAGCCGATCCATGGCCTCCATCGCCTCGATGAGCCGCGCCGCGCGCGCGCCCATGATCAAGTCATCGCTCCCCATGGGGGGATTATCCCCGGCGCGGAGCGCCTGTGAGGCGCGCTGCGGCCCGGCGAAGCCTGCCCCGACATAAGTCACTGCCAGCGAGCGCCTTGGAGCGATCAGATCCAAACAAGGGGTCCGGTCGACGCATAGATTTCCGCTCTCATTTGCGGCCTCTGCCACAGCTAGAGGCCCTCAAGAGCCGATAGAAGCCTTCGATCATGGCAGAACTCATCCACAGGTTGCGCGTGTTCCCCTACGCGCTCGAGCGCCGAGAGCCCTCGTACCTCCTGCTCATGCGTGAGCAGGGGATCGAGAGCTGCTGGGGGCCGCTGCAGGGTGAGATCGGTCACGGTGAGCAGATGGAGGGCGCGGTCCGGCGCCAGGTCCAGGAGGGGATGGGCCTCGAGGAGCCCCTCGAGCTCGTGGACTTGGAGATGCCCGCGCGCTGGGTCCTAGGTGATGAAGAGGTCGTCGAGTGGAGCTACGGCTGCAGGATCCCGAGCGAGCTCTACGCCGCCGAAGACCTGCGCCTCCGCTGGGAGCGCTTCATCGACGCCTACCCCAACCTCGAGCTCGAGACAGACCGCGCCGCGATCCTCCGCCTGCACGCTCTCTTGCGAGCTGCCTGAGCGCGCGCGTGTTCTGGGTGACAGCTTCCGCGCGCAGCGACATACTGCTCGCCCTGCGGAGCATCCCTCCGCGCCCTCGCCGTGACCCCGCGCAATCCCCCTCGTGACCTCCGTGACTTCCTCTCCATCCTTCGGGAAGAGGGAGAGCTCGTCGAGGTCGACGCAGAGGTCTCCTCTGACTTAGAGGCCGCAGAGATCCACCGACGCGTGATCGCGGCGGGCGGACCCGCGCTCCTCTTCAACCGCGTCAGCGCGAGCCCCTTCCGCCTGACCACGAACCTCTTCGGCAGCGCGCGGCGAGTCGACCTCGCTTTTGGCGGCGAGGCCAGCGAGTACGTCGCGAGGCTCGCCCGCGCCCCGCACGAGCTCGTCCCACCCAAGCTCGGAGACTTGTGGAAGAACCGCGACCTCTTGAAGGCCGTCATGAACGCCGGGACGAAGCGGATCCGCAGCGCGCCGGTCACCGAGGTGGTGAACCGCACCCCCGACCTGACCGAGCTCCCCGCGCTGCGCACCTGGAAGCGAGACGGCGGGGCCTTCATCACGCTCCCGCTCGTCGAGACCCGACACCCCGTGACAGGGATCTCAAACCTCGGGATGTATCGCTCACAGATCTACGACGCGAACACCTGCGGCCTGCACATTCAGATCCAGCGCGGCGGCGAGGGACACCTGGCCGTGGCAGAGGCGCGCGGTGAAGCGCTCCCTGTCAGGCTCCACGTCGGCGGCCCCCCCGCGCTGATCCTGTCGGCGATCGCTCCCCTGCCAGAGGACGTCCCCGAGCTGCTCCTCGCTGGCTTCCTCCAGGGCCACAAGCTCGAGACCTGCGCCAACCCCCTCGGCGGACACGACCTCCTCGCCCGCGCCGAGTTCGCGCTCGTCGGCGAAGCGCCCGCAGGTGAGCGGCGCGAGGAGGGCCCGTTCGGCGACCACTACGGCTACTACTCCGAGACTCACCCCTTCCCTCTCATGCGCTGCAAAGCGCTCTGCCATCGAAAGGACGCGATCTTCCCTGCCACGGTCGTCGGCAAGCCGAGGCAGGAGGACTTCTTCCTCGGAGACTACCTGCAGGCGCTCCTCTCTCCGCTCTTCCCTGTCGTCATGCCCGGGGTGCTCGACCTCTGGAGCTACGGAGAGACCGGGTACCACTCGCTCTCCGCCGCGCGGGTAGAGGAGCGGTACAAGCGCGAGGCGATGAAGAGCGCCTTCAGAATCCTCGGCGAGGGTCAACTCTCCCTCACCAAGTTCCTCATGCTCGTCGACGCTGACGTAGACCTGCACGACTTCCGCGCGCTGCTAACGCACGTCCTCGAGCGCGCAGACCTGCGCACAGACCTCTTCATCTTCGCGAACCTCTCAATGGACACCCTCGACTACGCAGGGCCCAAGCTGAACGAGGGGAGCAAGGGCGTCCTCCTCGGGGTCGGTGAGCCGCGACGTAAGCTGCCGGGGGAGTTCACAGGCCCAGCCCCCGGCGGAGCAAAGGATGTCCGCGTCTTCTGCCCCGGCTGCCTGGTCGTTGAGGGCCCTAGTCACGACGAGGACCCCGACTTCGCCTCTGCGCTCGCAGCAGACCCCGCGTTAGCAGACTGGCCGCTGGTCGTGCTCTCTGATGACGCGGCGCGCGCGACCCGCAGCGCGACCAACTTCCTCTGGTCCACCTTCACTCGCTTTGACCCCGCCTCTGACATCACAGCCAAAGAGGTCGAGCTCTACAGCGGGCACGCCTCCTACACGCCGCCGGTGGTGATCGACGCTCGCATGAAGGGGTATCCAGAAGAGCTCTTCTGTGATGACGAGACCTCAGCCCTCGTCGACAAGCGCTGGTCAGAGTACTTCCCAGCGGGCGGCGTGGAGATGGGCGACTCCAGCCAAGGTCACTTGGCCTGAGCTGGGCGCGCGCCTAATGAAAGAGGCGCGCCCCCGGGTAGGTGACGCGCCCCATTTCCTGGAACCAGGCGGCCCTAGTACCGCCAGTGGAATGTGCCGCCGCTCAGCCTGGGTCGTTTGGGACCACCCATCGGAGCGCGATCAAGCAGTGACTTGTAGAACATGTCCGCGCGCGCGTGATCGCCGAACTCGTAGAGAGCGTCAGCGAGCTGGAGTCTGATCTCGCGGTCTTGCGGGGTGAGCTCGAGCGAGTACTCGAGGAGGTCAACAGCCTCTGAGAGCTGCCCCATGTTCCGGAGGACCGCCGCGAGGCGCGCGAGCACCTGCGGGTCTTCCACGGTCAGGTCTTGGACTCGCTCATAGAGGGAGAGGACGGTGCGGACCATCTTCGGCGGGACCACGCCTGCGCCAGCGGCGGAGTCGAGGAAGCCCTGCCAGATCCGTGCGTCGTTCTCGCCTTGGTCGATCAGGTCCTGGAAGACCTCCATCGACGCGAGGTACTCCTTGTTCCACAAGAGCAGCTCACCACGCTTGACGAGGAGGTCACGTTCGCCGGGGGTCGAGGTGAGCAGCTGCTCGTACTGCCGGATAGCTCTAGCGTAGTCGCCCTTCCAGGAGAGGATCTCCGCGAGGTTGACCTCCGCTCTGTGCTCATCCGGATAGTCCTCCAAGATGGCGCTGGCCTCTGCCTCGGCGGACGCGAAGTCCTTCATGGCCGAGAAGATCGAGACGAGCTGATAGCGCCCTTCGAGGTCGAGCTCCACCATGCCGAGCTGCTGCAGGGCCTCGTCGTAGCGACCGAGGCGCGCGAGGACGCCGGCGTACTCGACGCGGGCCTGCTCGGTGTCGGGGTAGGTGTTGAGGAGCTTGTGGAAGCGGTCCGCACCCTGGGCGAGGCGGCCAGAGTTGACGCTGTTACGAGCCGCGAGGAGGAGGACCTCCTTGCGCTTGCCCTGGGTCGCGCGGGAGGCGTCGACCATTGAGAGGACCCGCTCAGCTTCGATCTCTGCGTCCATGTACTGGCCGTTGAGGCTGAGGGCGTTCATGTAAGCCATGCCCATGTCCGGGTCCTTCAGGTATTGCGTCGCGAGCGTCCGCGTGACCTGAACAAGCTCCGGGTAGCGCTCAGCGTCCTCGAGGGCCTCCTTGAGGAGCATGAGGCGGCGACGGTCCGGGTCTTCCATGGACATGGTCTCCGCGTAGATCGCGTCGAGGCCCGGCTTGTCGGAGGTGTGCTGCGCGCCCTCTGCCACCGCGCTCATGAGCACGATGTCGTCCTTGAACACGGCCTTGAACAAGCCGTAGCTGACCGGGGTGAGGACCAAGGCCGTGAAGACCGCCGCCATCGCAGGGCGGAAGTACGGGACCGGCTGGGTCTCGATCGTGCCGCGGAGGCCGCCGTCGGTGCGCCCTGAAGGCGTGATCTTGAGCAGCGTCTGGAGGATCGAGCGCCCTTGACCCTTGAAGTGGTCAAAGCGCAGAACGGTCTCGTTCACCGCGAGCGGCCCAGCGGGGCTCTTGATGCAGCGGATCACCTCGACCTCTGCCTCGACGTCACCGACCGGGGTCGGGATCATCACGTTCAGGTGCTGACCTTCTGCGAAGATGTGCTTCGTGCGCACGCGGAAGGCCTCGATGGAGAGGTCGTCTGTCACGGCGTGAGCGAACTGTGACCTGCCGGACTGCTCGCCGACGAGCATCGCTACGGGCAGGCGGTAATCCACCCGGCGGTAGCGGCGACGGAAGCTGACCAGGCCGCGCTTGAAGCGCCGGAAGCGCTCGCTCATCGGACGCGAGACGCGGTCAAACATGAGCGGGACCGCGTAGTGCATGCAGAGGTTCCTCAGCGCGTCCTTCTCGATGTCGCTCGTGTTCTCAAACTCGAGCCCGTAGCGGATGCACTCGGGGACCTCGTCGTCATCGTCTGGTCGACGGGACAAGTGACCGAGGAACTTCACCTTCGCGTCAGCTGTGACGCTGCTGCCGTTGGCGAGGACCGTCACCTTGCCGCGCACGCCGCTCGGGATGGAGTCATAGGCCACGAGACCTGCGCCGTACTCGTTGAGGTCCACGGTGGTCGCGTATCCTTCGATCTCCTCGCCTTCTTCATTCTCGAACTTGAAGCGCACCGGGAGGTTGACCTGGTGCCTGTAGGAGTAGCGGTTCGAGGCCGGGCGCATCGCGCGGCGCAGGTACTGCTGAGCGAGGTGTATCTGTATCAGGACGAGACCTGTGGCCACGCCTAAGCCGAGGTAGTCAACCGCATCCCTGAACACGAGCTGGGAGGTCCAGCCCCATGCGATCGCCAGCAGGCCAATTCCGGCGAGGACTAGCTGCGGCATGATGTACGGCATGATGCTGTCAGCCTGGCCGCCTCGCTTCGCCGTAACGACGAACTTCTGGCGGCCCCTGCCGAACATCGCGCGCCAAGCGGCCTTCGTCTGGGTCCAGTAGTTGGCCATACCGAAGAGGCCGATCTCCCGGAAGCTCGCGTACCCCTTGCTGACCACCTTGATCGTGGCAGCGATCATGAAGAGATAGAGGGCGAGGATCAGACCCAGGTGCCAGGTGAACTCTGTCACGGGTGAGATCCCGCTGAAGAGCATCAAGATGGGGGTCAGGAACAGAGCCAGGCGGGCAAATCCACCGCCCCAGTGGATGATCGAGGCGAAGTAGGACAGGCGCTGCTTCAGGGTCAGACCGCGGGCGGTCAAGGGGTTGTCATAGAAGAGGATCGAGAGGTTCCCCTCTGCCCAGCGCAGGCGCTGACTGTGGAAGGTCGTGACGTCTGCCGCGGCCTGACCAGCGATCAGGCGCTCAGAGATGTAGGACGTCTTCCAACCAGCCATGCTGAGGCGGATGCCCGTGTGCATGTCTTCCGTGATCGTCTCGACGGCGATGTAGCCGACATCCTTCAAGGCCTCACGGCGGAACATCGCTGCGCTGCCGGCGAAGATGACCGAATCCAAGGCGTTCTTGCCGCTCTGAATGACGTTGTAGAAAAGCTGGCCCTCCTCCCAGAAGCGATCCTTCTCCCCATCGAAGGACCCCTGGAAGGTGTCGAAGTTGTAGAAGGCGTGCGGAGTCTGGACCATCGCCAGCTTCTCATCTCGGAAGTACCCCACCGTACGACGCAAGAAATGAGGCTCCGGCACGTGGTCGGCGTCGAAGATGACGACGAACTCTCCGTCCGTCTGCTCGAGGGCGTGGTTGAGGTTGCCAGCCTTCGCGTGGAGGTTGTTGTCCCTGGTGATGTAGCGGACGCCGAGGTCGTTCGCGAGCTGTCGTACCTCATCTCGCTTGCCGTCATCCAACACATAGGTGTTGTGGGGCAGCTCAAGGTCTGCGCAGGCCTTCAAGGTGCCGCGCAGGAGGTCGACGTCTTCGTTGTACGTAGGGACGAGGACGTCGATGGTGACGCCCTCAAGGGGCTCGACTTCTTGCGGCTCGGTCGTATCCCAGACTTGGAGGAAATACAGTGCCAGGGAGACACCACCGAAGAGCTCAGCCCCGTAGAGCAGCAAAGAGACGGTTGTGGCATAGGTCCCCTCAAGGTTGAGGGTGAACAAGGCGCGGTAGACGAGATAGAACCCGACAACGAAGAGGCACGCTGTCATTAAAGTTCTGCGGGCTGATGCGCTCATGAGTTTGGGGATTAGGGGCCTCAGCGGGCTCGTGGGTCAGGTCCGCCCAGGCCAGCTCAGGGTTCCAGGTCCTGTCGCTTGGGGCGAGACCCCCACGCCGCGCCCAAAGGACACCTGTATTGGTGGGGTTCTAGGGAATTGTAAGTTCAGTTCTCGGTCCTGGCGGACGCTCTTCTTAGGAAACTAGATTGTCGGCCAAGGCTCTGAGTTGAACATAATTGACTGTTCTTGTGTGGTTTATTAGGAATTTTGATTCTACCGAACCCCAAGATTTAGGCGTAGACTGTGGTCAGTCCAACAAACTTTCATTTCCTTGTAGTGCCCCGCGGGCGGTCCCGCTGTGGGGGCTCCAAGGGCGATCAATCCACCCACATCAGGCCCCGGGGCACCCAGCTGTCACATCCACGCCAGCCAGGCCGCCCTTGGATCAGTCCCCTGAGCGGGCTTCGACTTCACGAGGCCTAGCGCAGGGCTCAGGTCACAGCGGCCGGCTGGACGAGGATTGAGTCGAGACCTCCTGATCCTCCCTCCTCGTTCCCAACCCCCCCCTTCATGTCGCGCACCAAGATCGCACGCCCGCACATCCCCTTAGGGCTCCTCTTGTCGCTCCCCTTCTTCGCCTCCTGCTCGGACGGCGAGGAGGTCGCTCTCAACGAGAACCAGATGGACTCCTTCGCGGGACTCCCCTCTGACTACAGCTACCCCGATGAGCTGCACATGGGCTCCTCCAGTGAGCCCTACGCTGCTCCGTACGATGATCAGGGGGTCGAGGATCCTTCAGAGCCTGTCAGGGACCGGAACTACATCGACATCTTGCTCCGCTCCGCTCGCAACGTCGTGGCAATGGATCAGGCCGCGGAAGCGATCGGGACGTACGAGGAGCTCTTGGCGAGGGACCCTGAGCACATGGAGGCACGTGAGGAGTACGCAGGGCTGCTTATCCAGGAGGGACGCCTGGTGGACGCAGCTGCTCAGTTCCGCATCCTGATCGAAGCCCAGCCCAGCGACGCCCGGCATCGTCGCGCCCTCGCTGGCGTGCTCGTTCAGACGAGGGAGTTCGACGAGGCCTCGGAGCAATTGCGCCGAGTCCTGATGGAAGATCCCGAGGACGTAGAGACAGCAGCCACCTTGGCGCGCCTCTACACGTGGACGAAAGACTTCCACAAGGCCGAGGACATCTACAGGAAGCACCTGCAGAGCCTCGACCCGAGGAAGGAGTCGGATCAGGTCCTCTTAGCGCCGGTCTTGTTGGACCTTCACCGGCCTGAGGACGCCCTCAGCACTCTAGAGCGACTGCACCGTAAGGCGCCCGATGACCTCAGATGGGCGATCTATCTCGCGCGCTGCTACACGCAGATGGGAGAGCACGAGAAGGCCAGCAAGACCCTCGACCAGATGGCCGAGGTGCGCACAGCTACGATCGAAGAGCGCCTGGAGCTCGCGAGCTACCTCTCCCTTGTAGGCAGCTACAAGAACGCCATGAAGCTCTACGACCAGGTGTTGGACGTCGCGCCGGCGAACAAGGCCGCCAAGATTGGCAGCGCCCGAATTCAACTCCAGGCCTTCCTGCCTTCAGCCGCGAAGCGCACCCTCGACACCCTTGAGGGTGACATGGGTTCTGACCGTCAATACCAACTCACTCTCGGCGCGTATCACGTTCTGATCGGTGACTACGCGGCGGCAGAGGGGATCTACAAAGACGCCCTCTCCAGGACCCCCGAAGATCACGAGATCCGCATCGCTCTCGGCGACATGTTCCGCATCAGCGGCGAGTACGAGAAGGCCTCCGGAGAGCTCCGCAAGGTCCCCAAATACTCCTCTCGCAGCCGCGAAGCACGCTACCTCTTGGCCAAGTCGCTCTCAGAGCAGCACCAGTACGAGGACGCCAACACCATCTGCCAGGTCCTCTACACCGAGGACGGCCGCGACCCGCGCCCGCTCCTCTTGCTCGTCCGGAACCTCGGCAAGCTCGGCAGCGCCACGCAGGCTGAGGCCCTCGGCCGCAAGTTCCTTGAGCTGAACAGGACGGACGCCTACGCCACCGTCAACATGGAGATCGCCCTCGGCAACCTCATGCTCGACGAGGCCCGCTACCTTGAGGCCGCGCGCCTCTTCCAGAGCGCGACAGCCCACCCCTACGGCCAGCTCGCAGAGGCCTACTACGGCCTCGCCAAGGCTCAGGCGAACCTCGACAACCGGATCGGCGCCACGCGCGCGCTCCTCTCCTCCACCCTCTCGCGCACAGGCGACGACATCCGCTCGCGGATCATCCTCGCTGAGATCGCGACGGGAGATGGCGAATGGAAAGAGGCGCTGGACATGTATCGCCACGTCTTGCGTTGGGACCCTGAGAACCTCGCGGCCATGGTCCGTCTCGGCGAAGTGGAGACCCTCCTCCTCCGGAATACCGAGGGTGTCCGGGTTGATCCTGTCACGACCTTCGAGCGGGTGATCGCGCGCTCCTCCAACAACCTCCGCGCGAGGATCGGGATGGCGCGTGCTTACAGCCGCCTGAAGAACTTCGACAACTCCCTCGAGCAGTACGAGCTCGCGCTCGCTAGCGACTCCGACAACATCGTCGCGCACCGCGAGAAGGCCCGCCTCCTCTACTGGACCCACCAGTACGACGAGTCCGTCGAGGCCTAT
>JAKVCE010000067.1:0-8575 GCA_022447405.1 Planctomycetota bacterium
CGCCCTCGTAGACGTCAGGCGTCCAGAAGTGGAAGGGCACAGCGGAGATCTTGTAAGCGAAGCCTGCGATGACCAGGACGATCGAGACGGCGACGGGAACGGCGCTATCAGAGAGCTGCGCCGCGAGCGCCTCAGAGGTGCCCATCTCGACGAGGTCGAGGGTGCCGGTGAGGCCGTAGAGCAGGCTGATGCCGTAGAGCATGATCCCGGCAGAGAGACCGCCGAAGACCACGTACTTCATGGAGGCCTCGGCCGAGTTCATGTTGCCCTTGTGGAAGCCCGCGAGGGCGTATGAGCACAGGCTCAAGAGCTCGAGCCCCAACATCAGGAGCAAGAGGTTCGTCGTGCTCACCATGAAGAACACGCCCAGCCCGGCGCTCAAGAGCAGGAAGAAGTACTCCCCCACATCGTCGAGCCGCTGCTGGCGGTCGTTGACGACGAGGCCCATGACCACCACCAGCGAGGCCACCGTGAACAGCTTGAAGAAGCGGCCGAACTGGTCGATGTCGACCATGGCGAAGACCGTCTTCGGCTCGCCGCCTTGCCCATAGAGGAGCGCGCCCACCAGGACGAGGCCTGCGATGGAGAGCCAGGCGAGGAGCTTGCCGTCCTTGCCCTTCGTCCATACATCGACCACGAGCACGACGAGGGCCACGCCCAGGAGGGTGAGCTCCGGGGCGATCGCGGCGAGCTGCGCCGAGTAGCTGTGTGCGGCTGCGTCCAAGGTCTAGCCGTTCGAGGCGATGGTGAGGATCTCGACCAGGTTCGCGATGGAGGGCTCCATCCAGTCGAGGAGGTAGAAGGGGAAGATCCCGAGCACGATGCAGAGGAACAAGAGCGGCGCCTGACAGAAGATCTCGCGCTTGTCGATGTCCGGGAAGCTCGCGTACTTCTCGTTCAAGGTGCCGAGGAAGACACGCTGCATGGCCCACAGGAGGAAGGCCGCGGTGATGACGATGCCGAGGACGCTGATCACGACCAGGACGCGGAAGTCCGGGTTGGCCGAGGAGTAAGCGCCGACGAGGGTCATGGCCTCCGAGATGAAGCCCGCCATGCCCGGCAAGCCGAGCGCGGCGAAGAAGCCGATCGTCGTGAGGCCCCAGTACACGGGCATCTGCTGGCTCATCCCGCCGAAGCCGTTCAGGTCGCGGTGGTGGGCGCGGTCGTAGATGACGCCCACGATGAGGAAGAGGGCTGCGGAGCTGGTGCCGTGGTTGAACATCTGCAGCGCGGCGCCGTTCATCCCCCACTCCGTGAGGGCCGCCATGCCGAGGAGCACATAGCCCATGTGGCTGACCGAGGAGTAGGCGACCATCCGCTTGAAGTCAGACTGCCCCAGCGCCACGAAGGCGCCGTAGACGATGGAGATGACGCCGAGCACCGCGAGGGCGTAGGCGAACTCGTTGAAGGCGTCCGGAACGATCGGGAAGCAGGCTCGCAGCATCCCGTAGCCGCCGAGCTTCAGGAGGATGCCAGCCAGGATGACCGAGATCGGGGTCGGCGCCTGGACGTGCGCGTCCGGGAGCCAGGTGTGGAAGGGGAAGACCGGCACCTTGATCGCGAAGGAGATGAAGAGGAACCAGAAGACCCAGGTCGTGAACTTCATCCCGAGCAGCTCGCCGCCGTAGGGCAGGCTCGCGCCGGTGAGCTCGCCGGCCTGGGCGAGGCTGATGAGGTCCGGGATCGAGAAGGTGCCGCTGTCGATGCGCAGGGCGACGACCGCCACGAGCATCAGGACCGAGCCCGCGAGGGTGTAGAGGAAGAACTTGATCGCGGCGTACTCGCGGCGCGGTCCACCCCAGATGCCGATGAGGAAGTACATCGGCAGGAGCATGATCTCCCAGAAGACGTAGAAGAGGAAGTAGTCCAGTGAGACGAAGACGCCGAGGATCCCGACCTCGAGCAAGAGGAGCAGCGCGTAGTAGGCCTTGCTCGCGTTCTTGATGCTGTAGCTCGCGGGGACCCCGATGAAGAGCAGGAGCGTCGTCAGCCACACCAGGGGCAGGCTGATGCCGTCCACCCCGATGAAGTACTGGATGGGGTTCTCACCCGCGCCGAGGCTGATCCAGTCGAAGCGCTCGACGAGCTGCAGCGCGCTGGTGCTCTTGTCGAAGATTCCGAAGTAGAGGTAGGTCGCGAGGACGAGCGGGATGCCCGTGAAGACCAGGGAGACCTTCTTCACCGTCTCCATCGCGTCCTTCGGCAGGCAAAGGATGATCGCCATCCCGATCATCGGGAGGAAGACGATCCACGAGAGGAGGTTGGAGAGGACTCCTTCGGGGTAGCTGGCTTGGAGTTCCATGTTTGAGTGCTGGGGCTTTGTCGGGGGTCGGGGTCAGCCGAGGAGCAGCCAGGCGGCGACGGCCAGGCCCCCTGCGACAGCGAAGGATGCGTACTGCTGAATGCGGCCCGTCTGGAACAGGCGCGCGATGAATCCGAAGGTCTGAGTTAGGGCGCCGACGCCGTTCACTGCGCCGTCGACCACCTTCTGGTCGAACCACGCGGAGACGCCGCCGCCTGAGCGGTTGATGCGACCGATGAGGAGCACCAGGCCGTCGACGATGGTCTCGTCGAACCAGCGCAGGAACTTCGAGGCAAGCATCGAGAGCCGGATCACTGAGGCGTCGACGACCTCGTCGATGTAGTACTTGTTGGCGACGGCGACGTAGAGTTCGCCGAAGCCGTCGGCGATGTTCTCGGGGGCCGGGCGTGAGAGGCCTGCGAAGACGCCCACGATCCACTTGGTCGTCCGCATGAGGACGTAGCCGAGCAAGCCGAGGCCGATGATCCAGGCCGCCACCACGACGAGGGTGTCTGCCCCCTCGATCAAGCTGCCGACGAGGGGGACGCCGAAGAGGTACGCCAGGACGAGGCAGACGATGGTCCAGGTCCACCTCACCACGGCCTGACCCGTCGTGCGGAGCCTCGGGCCGTAGATCCACCAGGCGCCGAAGATGCCGGCGCTGGCGACGAAGAGGGAGATGATCATCGCCCACGTGTGAGCGCTGTCATATGTGCTCTTCAGCATGGCGTCCGTGACCTGAGCTCCGTAGCCGTTCATGAGCTCGATCCCCGGGTACATCTTCTCGGGCGACACGAGCTTCATGAACCACGGCTTGCTGTGCGCGAGGATGTCGAGGTCAGCGAGCCAGAACTTGCCGCCGAGGAAGCCCAAGGTCGCGAGCACGAGGAGCGAGAGCGTCATCGGCAGGGGCGACTCGTGCGGGACCGGACCGGGGTGACCGCCGGCGATGCCGCCGTCCTCTGAGTGGACGATGTGATGGTCGTGATCGTCGTGGTGGTCGTCATGACCGTGGCCGTGGCCCTCCGCGACGTCGCCGCGGTACTCGCCGGCGAAGGTCATGAACATCATCCGGAACATGTAGAAGGCCGTGAGCGCCGCCGCGACCGGCAGGGCGAAGCAGGCGAAGGCCTGGGCGCCGGAGAACTCCAAGCTCGTCTTCATGAAGGCGGCCTGGATGATCTTGTCCTTCGAGTAGAAGCCGCTGAACATCGGGATCCCCGCGATGGCGAGGGTCGAGATGCCCATGGCGAGGAAGGTGAGCGGCATCCGCTTTCGGAGCCCCCCCATCTTCCGCATGTCCTGCTCGTGGTGGCAGCCGTGGATGACGGAGCCCGCCGAGAGGAAGAGGCAGGACTTGAAGAAGGCGTGGGTCACCATGTGGAAGAGCCCGGCGACGAGGCCGATCCCTCCCGTACCGATGGCGGCCACCATGAAGCCGAGCTGGCTGATCGTGGACCACGCGAGCACGGCCTTGAGGTCGAAGGCGGTGACGCCGATCGTCGCCGCGAAGAGCGCGGTGACCGCGCCCGTCGCCGTCACGATGGCGAGGACGTCAGGTGAGAGGATCGGGAAGGTCCGGCCGAGGAGGAAGACGCCTGCGGCGACCATGGTCGCGGCGTGGATCATCGCGGAGACCGGCGTGGGGCCAGCCATCGCGTCCGGGAGCCAGATGTGCAGCGGGAACTGGGCGCTCTTGCCGACCGTGCCGCCGAAGATGAAGAGGCCGGCGATGGTCATCCACTGGGGCCACTCGCCGCCGTTCCGGGCGACCTCTTCGCTGGTCAGGCGCCAGAGCTCGGTGAACTGGAAGGTCTGGAAGTTCTGCCAGAACATCATCATCCCGATGAGCAGGCAGCAGTCCCCCACGCGCGTCGTGAGGAAGGCCTTCTTCGAGGCCCAGGTCGCCCAGCGGTGGAAGAAGGGCGTCGAGGGGTCGTGGGAGAAGTGCCCGATGAGCAGGTAGCTCATCAGCCCCATGATCTCCCAGAAGACGAAGAGGAAGAGGATGTTGTCCGAGAGGACGAGGCCCAACATCGCGACGGTGAAGAGGCTGATGTTGGCGAAGAAGATGTGATAGCGCTTGTCGCCCTTCATGTACCCCGTCGAGAAGAGGTGCACGAAGAAGCTCACGATTCCGACGACGGCGAGCATGGCCGCGCCGAGGCCGTCGTAGAGCAGCCCCGCCGTCATGTTCAGCGGATCCGCCGCGTCCTTCCCCTCCTGGTAGAACCAGGAGAAGCTCATCCCCACATCCTTCGAGAGGTGGAAGAAGGGCTCACTCGAGCTGAAGCCGTGGCTGATCGCCTTCGCCGCCATCAAGACGGTGATGCACATCGTGGCGAACATGCCCGCGGTGAGCAGCCAGTCCCCCTTCCTGGGCAGGAAGCGCCCGAAGAAGATCTGCACGACGTAGCCCACGAGCGGGATCAGCGGCACCGCGAGGAGCAGCTTGAAGTCGACTTCGGGGTTGAACTGGAGGAAATCCATCAGGGAGGTGTGGGGATCAGTCCCTCATGAGGTCGGCGTCGCCCGGCTTGATCGACTCGAACAGGTGATAGACGTTGAGCACGATCCCGAGCGCCACAGCGGCCTCCGCCGCGGCGAGGATGATCACGAAGATCGCGAACATGCGCCCGTCCATCGCGTCGCCGTTGAAGCGGTTGAACGCGACGAAGTTGATGTTGGCGGCGTTGAGGATCATCTCGATCCCCATCAGCACGTAGATCATGTTGCGGCGAGCGACGATGCAGACGACGCCGATCGCGAACAGGACAGCCGAGACTGCGATGTAGGCTCCGAGACCCATCAGGCGCGCTCCTCAGCTCGGGGGTCGGTGAGGTCGCTCGCCTTGCGGCGGGCGATGTAGACAGCCGCGACGAGCGCCACGGTGAGGATCATGGCGGCCAGCTCGAAGGGGACGACGTAGCCCTCGGGGTCGAGGAAGCCGACGCCGATCTCATCGACCTTCGTCGAGGGTTCGGGGAGCACGTCTGCGGTGGCCCATGTGACCGTGCCAGCGACCTTGGAGCCGACCCATGCGACCGCCCCCAACATCAAGGCGAGGCCTCCGAGGACACGCGAGAGCTTGCGCTCAGCGAGATCCGGGGGAGAGAGCATCACGCCAAAGAGGATCAGGGCGAGGATGCCGCCCACGTAGATGAGGATCTGTGCGACGGCGAGGAAGTCGGCGCCCAGCAAGAGGAAGAGGCCGGCGACGCCGGTGAAGGTCCCCATGAGGCTGAAGGCGCTGCGGACGACTGAGCGCTCCCAGACGCAGATCAGGCTGCCGCCCAGGGTGAGGGCGGTGAAGAGCCCGAAGGCGACGCCCTGCGCGCCGGCCGAGGAGGCGCCCCAGCCCAGGAGGCCGAGGGTCACCACGCCGAGCAGCGCGTAGAAGGGCTTCTGGAGCTTGTCGTCCATCAAGGCTAGCTCGCGGGCTCCTCGGGGGTCTCGGGGTCAGCGGCTTCCTGCGCGGCCTTCTCGGCTGCAGCGGCAGCCTTCGCCGCCTCCTTCTCTGCCTTCTTGATGTCGGCCTCGCGCTTGCGGATGCGCGCCTCGCGCGACATGCCCTTGTAAGAGAGCAGGTCGTGGTTGAACTCAGAGCGGTCGAAGGAGACGAAGGCGAACTCCGTCCCCATGTGGATGCAGTCCTTCGGGCAGGGGTAGACGCAGAGCTCGCAGAACATGCACTTCTGGTAGTCGAGCGTGAAGAGCACCCACTCGAGCTCCTTGCCGTGGCGGATCGCGTCCATCTCGATGCAGTCGATCGGGCACGCGCGGGCGCAGGCCAAGCAGTTGATGCACTTCTCCTGCTCGAGGTAGTGGATGCCGCGATAGCGATCGGGGATCGGGAGCCGCTCGTCCGGGTACTGGACGGTGATCGGCTTCTGCATGAGGTACTTACCCGTGATCCTCATCCCGGCGAAGGTCGTCGCCAGAGAGTCCCAGACGTTCTGAAAGTACTCGCGTGTTGTGGTGGTGGAGCTCATGGCGTTCTCAGGCGAAGATGGTCTCCCAGATGGCGGCTCCGAGCACGCACGCCAAAGCGAGCGGCGTGAGGTACTTGTAGCCCATGGACATGACCTGATCGATCCGCAGGCGCGGCAGCGTCCAGCGCAGCCACATCATCACGAAGACGCCTACGAAGGACTTGAAGATCAGCGTGCCTGCGCAGACGAGCTGATACAGGAGGCCCGATGTGGCCTCGTCGGGGAACATCGCCGTGAGGGGGCTGTGGTATCCGCCGAAGAAGAACACCGCGCCCACCGCCGACATGAGGAACATCGCGGCGTACTCCTCCATGAAGAAGAAGGACCAGCGGATGCCGGAGTACTCCGTCATGAAGCCCGCGACGAGCTCCGACTCCGCCTCGGGGAGGTCGAAGGGAGCGCGCTTGGTCTCAGCCAAGGCGGCGATGAAGAAGATGATGAAGGCCGGGAGCATGAACGGGTTCTGGAAGATGAACCAGTGCATCCCGAACCAGCCTGACTGCGCGGCGCTGGCCTCGGTGAGGCTGAAGGTGCCGGCGACCATCAGGGGGACGAAGAGCGAGACGCCGAGGGGCACCTCGTAAGCGACGACTTGCGCGGCCTCGCGCATCGCGCCGTAGAGCGACCACTTCGAGTTTGAGGCCCAGCCCGCCATGACCACGCCGATCGTCGTCAGAGACGAGAAGGCCAGGATCAAGAAGAGCCCCATGTTCACGTCCGCGAAGAAGAAGCCGGGGGCGAGGGGCAGCGCGACGAGGGCGCCGAAGATCGCGCCCAAGACCAGGGCAGGGGCCAACACGAAGAGCGGCTTGTCCGCGCCGAGCGGGATCATGTCCTCCTTCAAGAGGAGCTTCACGCCGTCCGCGAGGGTCTGAGCCCAGCCGTGCCAGCCGCCGACGTACATCGGTCCGTAGCGGCACTGGATGTGAGCCGAGACCTTCCGCTCGAGCCAGACGCTGAACATGGCGACGAGGGAGACGAAGGCGACGAGGAGGCCGACTGCGGCGCCTGCGGCGCCGAGCCAGATCGCCCACGTCGGGGTGCCCTCCGGAGCGATGCCGCCGAGGAGCTCCGAGATGGCGTTGCCGCCGGCGGCCGCTTCGAGGGTCAGGAGGCTCATCGATCCGTCTCCCCGATCACGACGTCTGTGGAGCCGATGATGGCGACCGAGTCCGCGAGGAAGGTCCCCGGGAGGAGCTTCTCGAGCACCGCCACGTTGCAGTAAGACGGGCCGCGCACGCGGCAGCGCTTGGCGACCTTGCCGCCGTCAGAGACGACGTAGTGTCCGAGCTCTCCGCGCGGGTTCTCGATGCCGACGTAGGCCTCTCCGGGCGGGACCTTCAGGACCTTCGGGATGTCCCCGATGACCGGCCCTTCCTCGATGCAGCCGAGGCACCAGCGGATGATCTTGATGGACTCCATCATCTCCTGGACGCGCACGTAGACGCGGTCCCAGCAGTCGCCGAGCTGGCCACGCTCGCCGCGCCCGAGGGGCACGTCGTAGACGCCGGCCTTGGAGATCTCGTCATAGGCCATGTACGGGACGTCCCGCCGCAGGTCGAAGTCGATCCCGCTGCCGCGGAGCATCGGGCCGGTGAGCCCGTAGTCGATCGCCATCTCAGGGGAGATCACGCCGATGTTCGCCGTGCGCTGGACGAAGATGTGGTTCACGACGAGGAGGTCGTAGTACTCCTGCCACTTCTCCTCGAAGACGTCGCAGAAGCGCTCGACCTCTTTGAGCCAGCCCGCGGGCGCGTCATTGAACACGCCGCCGATGCGAATGTAGGAGTAGGTGAGCCGCGCGCCACAGATCTTCTCGAAGAGCGCCATCATCCACTCGCGCTCGCGGAAGCAGTAGAAGAACGGGGTGAAGGCGCCGATGTCGAGGCCGTAGGTCCCGAAGGCGATGAGGTGCGAGCCGATCCGGTTCAGCTCAGCGCAGATGGTGCGCAGGAGCGTGGCGCGGCGCGGGATCTCGACACCCATGACAGCCTCGACAGCCAGGCTGTAGCCGAGGTTGTTGTTCATCGCCGACAGGTAGTCGTAGCGGTCGGTGTACGGCAGGTACTGCAGCCACTCGACGTTCTCACCGATCTTCTCAGCGCAGCGGTGCAGGTATCCGAGGTGCACCTGCCCGCCAGTCACGACCTCGCCGTCGGTGCGGATGAGGATCCTCATCACGCCGTGGGTGGCGGGGTGCTGGGGACCCATGTTGACCTCGAGGTCCGAGGTCGAGACGTCGAGCATGAACTCGCGCTCACCCGAGGGCAGCGTGCGCGCT
>JAKVCE010000067.1:8585-9143 GCA_022447405.1 Planctomycetota bacterium
CCGGGATCTCGACGGTCTTGGGCTCCGGCGGCTCAGGCGGTGTGTTGATCTCAGTCATGGCTGCGTCCCTAGATCACTCGCAAGAGATCCCGTGATACTCCTTGGGGAACTCGTAGTCCTTGCGCAGCGGGTGCCCCTTCCAGTCGTCTGGGAGGAGGATGTTGCGAGGGTCTGGGTTGCCTTCGAACGTGATGCCGAACATCTCGGCGCACTCGCGCTCGTGGAAGTGTGCCGCCATGTGCGCGTCGACCATCGACGGCACGACGGGGTCGCTCTTGGGCACCATCGCCTTCACGGCGAGGCGGTGGCCGTGACCGAGGCTCAAGAGGTGCAGGTTGAGCCAGAGGTCTTCGTCCTCTGCGTCCGGATCGGTCGCGGTGAGGTCGACGAGGATGTCGAAGGCGAGCTCGGCGTCGTCTCGGACGGCGATGAGGAACTCCTTCGCCTCCTTAGCCTCGATGAGCGCGTAGGCCTCCCCCGCTCTCCCCTTGTCGGTCTTGTCCTCGGGGTCACCCTCGCGCGGCGTGTCCGCTGAGAGCAGGCCAGGAGCCTGGATGG
>JAKVCE010000068.1:0-4064 GCA_022447405.1 Planctomycetota bacterium
GTAGCAGCTCAGTCGGGTTCGTCGGTCTTCGTCAGCTCTGCGGGGAGGCGGCAGGCGGCAGAGACCTCGTAGCGGTGGTCAGCGAAGGTGCGGTAGCACCAGTCGAAGAGGTGCGAGAGGCCCGGGATGATGGACAAGAGATAGAAGGGCGTCATCCACCAGGCGCGGCGCATGACGTGGCGGTAGACGTCGGGGCCGGAGATGACCTCGCCGGTGGCGAGGAGCAGGCGGAGGTCCTCTAAGAGCTCCTCATCTGTCATGTCGATGCGCTCCTTGACCCAGTCCGCCTGCAGCGGGGCGAAGCCGAGGCCCTGGCGAGCGAGCGTGGAGGACCAGAAGGGCACCCACTTGCTGCAGAAGCCGCAGGAGCCGTCGTAGAGGATCCAGCCGCGCATGTCGCCGGGCGCCCTCGTCACGGGTCGATCCTCACGCCAGGGTAGACCTTCACCGCTGAGCCCTCCGCGTAGAAGGCCGAGGAGGGCTCCCCCGTGAGCGCCTCCACAAACTCCTCCCCGTAGACCGCGGCGACGTCGCAGACGAGGCGCGCGTCGCGCGCTCGCGCCACCTGCCAGCGCGGGTGCTCGACCTCGTACTCGAGGGTCCCGCCGTCGCGCTGTCGCGTGTAGCCCCAATAGTGCTCTGACACGAACTCCTCTTCGCTCCCCGGGCCCATGTCTTCAAGGGGCCCGTCGAAGCTGAGCTCCATGCGGCTCTCCCAGCCGCGCTTGCTCCAGGAGTACATCAGCGAGCGAGCGGCCGCCACCTCCTCGTCGACCACCACGTGGGCGTGGCCCATGCGCGCGGTGGAGTAGGGCTCGTTGTAGAGGAGCCGCGCCAAGATCGAGACCGCGGGCTTGGGTACGAACTCCTTGATGAAGCACACCCCCCTTCGCAGCTCATCCCCGACCTCGCGCCCAACATAGAAGCGCAGGTTCACCTCTTCGAAGGAGGCGTGGAGCGGGATCGGGACCCCGGCGAGCCGCGTGTCGAGGAACATGAAGCCGACGACGCTGAGGAGCGTCTTCCCCTCCCACGCATCGAGCGTCGTCCCGGCGGGGACCAGCGGCTCGAGCAGCGCTCGCTCCACCTCGTAGTTGAAGAGCGCGAGGTGCCGCCACTCCGCCTCCAAGAAGGGCTCCCTCTTCTCCATCGCGTGAGGGCTCCGCCTCAGGCCTCTCCCTTCAAGCTCGAAGGCACCGCGGGTGAGCGCTCCTCGCCCTCAGCCATGAGGTCCTTGAGGAAGCCCTCTCGCTTCATCACGAGGCGGTCCGAGCTGTCGAAGACGAGCAGCAAGCCCAGCGTCTCGCGGTCGACCGTCGCGTAGTCAAAGGAGGCGTTGAAGGTCTGGGTCATGGGGACCTGCAGACGGTAGCTCAGCTCCTTCGACTCATACCAAGCCCAGCTGAGCGCGACGCCGTCCCCCACCTGCCAGACCTTCATGGGAGCGCCCAAGGCCTCGAGGCAAGCCGCGAGGTCAGCGCGGCCTTCGCTGAGGGACTCCACCGCCTCCGCCGACGGCGGACGGTGCCAGGCCTCTCGCTCCCAGACGACGCTCACGCAGCTCGCAGAGAGCAGCGCGGCGACGAAGAGCCCTACTCCTCGTCGAGGTCCGACCACGGCATCCCGTTCTTGGCCTTGTCCGCGTCGAAGGAGGACGCGACGTGCGAGACCTCGTTGCCGCCGGGTCCCAAGAAGATCCAGATGCGGTCCGAGCGCGTGTCGCTGTTCATGAAGCCGACGATCATCGCGAGCAGCCCCGTCATCTTCGACTGCTCAAACTCATAGAGGTAGGCGACGCGATGCCCGAGCTGGACGACGTCCGTCGGCGCGCCGAGGAGCTCAACCACCTCCGCTGCCGGGGTGCCCGGGCCGATCTGGCCCGCGGCCTCTGGGGACAGCTTCTGATTGACGGAGTAGCGGGTGACGAAGCACCCAGAGGAGAGGAGGCAGAGGCTGAGGAGCGCGATGGACCGAATCATGGCGTCAAGCCTAGCGCATCCACCCCCACCGAAGAACTGAGCACCAAAGGTGTGAGACCCGAGTCACCCAAAGCCCTCTCCAAGGGCTAGGATCTTGTTTCCCCAAGCCATGCAGCGCCTCCCCGACACGCCCATCCCCACCTATCTGGTAGAGAGCCAGGCTAGCGCCAACGCGCACCTGGCCGACGAGCTCAGCGCGCTCCTCAAGGAGCGGCCGCGAGACCTCATCCTCGGCCTCGCCACCGGCAGCTCCCCGGTCGGCCTCTACGCCGAGCTCGTGCGCCGCTTCGAGGAGGACTGGATCGACTTCTCCTTCGTCAAGACCTTCAACCTCGACGAGTACCGCGGCCTCCCGTCAGGCCACCCGACGAGCTACCGCACCTTCATGGCCGAGCACCTCTTCTCCAAGGTCAACCTCGGTCCGAGGAACACGCACCTCCCGCCGACGAAGGCGGAGGACCTCGACGCGGCCTGTCAGGCCTGGGAGGAGGAGATCCAGGCGACGGGCGGCATCGACTGGCAGCTCCTCGGCGTCGGGCGCAACGGACACATCGGCTTCAACGAGCCTGGGAGCGCCTTCGACTCGCGCACCCGCAAGGTCGAGCTCGCCGAATCAACACGCGAAGCCAACGCGCGCTTCTTCGACTCAGGTGACGAGGTCCCCACCGAGGCCGTGACCATGGGCATCGGGACGATCCTCGAGGCGAAGCGCGTCCGCGTCCTCGCCTTCGGCCCGACCAAGGCCGACGTGCTCGCCCGCGTGCTCCGAGGAGAGGACGACGAATCGATCCCCCTGAACGCGCTCCGACGTCACCCCGACGCGGCGCTCTTCATCGACGAGGCCGCCGCGGCAGGGCTCCGCGGCTAGCGCGCTTCGAGCCAACCCTCGATGGCCTCACGGATCTCTCCCCGGATCCTCGCGAACTCACCCATCACCTCATCCTCGCTCCCCTCTGCGTCGGCGGGGTCTTCGAAGCTCCAGCGCAGGACGTCCGTGTGCCCGGGGAAGGACGGGCAGGTCTCAGCCGCCCGATCGCAGACCGTGATGACGAGCTCCGGCGGGTCCTCGAGGAAGTCCGTGATCGGGTCCGAGGTCTGGGCGCTGATGTCCACCCCGACCTCGGCCATCGAGCGGACCGCGCGGGGGTTCACGCCGACGGGATGAGTCCCAGCGGAGAGCGCACGAAAGGAGCCCGGGGCGAGGTGCCTGAGCCAGCCCTCAGCCATCTGGCTGCGGCAGGAGTTACCCGTACAGAGGAAGAGGACGCGCATGGTGAGGTGAGGAGTATCTGGAGGGTGTACCTTCTCATTCTATGCGCGTCGGCCTCGACCTCTCACCCCTGTCTCAACCGCACCCGCCCGGCGTCGTGCGGGTCGTGAGAGAGCTCGCCCAGCGCCTCTCGGCGAGCGAGCGCTTTGAGTTCGTGGAGCTCCGCCCATCGGCCGACGCAGACCTCCGCGCCTGGCGACAGCAGGAGCTCCCCAAGTCTGTCGAGCGAGACGGCCTCGCTGGCATCCACTCCTTCGTCTCTGCCTTCCCCTGGCGCGGCGGCGGCCTGCGCGTCCACACCGTGCACGAGCTCCCTTGGCGACACGGGGTCACGGAGAACGCCGACTGGCGGCACCGCTTCTGGGCGAGCTTCGGCGTGAGGCGCGCCGACCGCACCCTCTCCGCGACCGCCGTCGTCCGTGACGAGCTGGCGTCAAGCTGGCTCGTCCCCGAGGAGAAGCTCCGCGTCTCCCCCTGGGGCGTCGGCGCGCCCTTCGGCGAAGAGCCGCCGGCGGGCGTCGTCGACGAGGTCGTGCCCGGTCAGTTGAGGTTGCCCGAGGACCCCTTCTTCCTCGCGCCTGGCGCCGTCCGAGCCAAGAAGAACCTCGGCGCGCTCCTCGAGGGCTTCGCCCGCCTGCACGCCGACGGCCTCCGCGCGCAGCTCGTGATCACAGGGCCCGAGACCGCCGACCTGCGCCGCGACCTCGGCCTCGTCTCCAAGCTCGGCCTCTCGCGCTGGGTCAGCACGCCTGGAGAGCTCTCGGACGCTGACCTCGCCTCCCTCTACCGCCTCGCGGCCGGCACCTGCGTCCTCT
>JAKVCE010000068.1:4074-9076 GCA_022447405.1 Planctomycetota bacterium
AGTCCCTCGCTTGCGGAGCGCCCGTCGTCGTCGCCAGCGGCGGCTCCGCCGGAGAGGTCGGCGGAGAGGTCGGCTTGCAGGTCGACCCCAGCGACCCTGACTCCGTGGCGGGCGGACTCAAGGAGGCGCTCGAGCGGGGCGCGGAGCTCCGCAGGGGGGCGCTGGCCCGCGGCGCAGAGTTCACTTGGGAACGGAGCGCGAGGGAGATCGAAGAGGTCTGGGGAGAGCTCACTTGAGGGACGCCCCGCGCGTCCTCGTCTCCGGCGTCGTCCTCGACCAGCCCATGGGCGGCGTGCGACGACACAACGCAGAGCTCCTGCCTAGAGTCGCGAAGCTCCTCTCGGACGCGGGCGGTGAGCTCGTCCTCATGGAGGGCAAGGCGCCCGTCGCCTTCGAGCTCCCCGCTGACCTCAGGATCCTAAGGAGCGACGTCCCCTCAAGCCCCGCTCCGGTCCGCGCCAGCTTCGAGGGACGCGCGCTCAGGAGCGCGCTCCAAGAAGAGGCCGCGGCTGGACGGCCCATCGACCTCGTCCACCTCGGGCACATGCCTGCGCCGCGCTCGCTCCCCGTCCCCCACACGCACACGATCCACGACCTGCGCATGCTCAACCTGGAGCACACGCCGATGTCACGGCGCCTGGTCTCCCGACACGTCATCGGCGCGGCAGTCACCGGCGCGACAAAGCTCATCACAGTCAGCGAGCTCGTGAAGGGAGAGCTCATCGCTGAGTTTGGCGCAGAGGAGGAGCAGGTCTGCGTCGTCCCGAACGGCTGCGACCACTTGCCCGCCCTGAAGCGTGAAGAAAAGGACCGCGGCCCGCTCCTCAGCGTCGGCCACTTGGAGCCCAGGAAGAACGTCCAACTCCTCATCGAAGCCATAGCCCTCGACGAGGCGCTCGGCGAGCTCGTCCTCGTCGGCGCGCCCAAGGGGAGCGAGCGAGATCTCTTACAAGCCTTGGCCAAGGAGCGCGGCGTCAGCGAGCGCGTGCGCTTCGCGGGGGTCGTGAGCGATGAGGAGCTCGCAGCGCTCTACGCCCAGTGCTCAGCCTGCGTCTTCCCCTCGAAGCTCGAGGGCTTCGGGATCGGCGTGGCGGAGGC
The DNA here is from genome assembly GCA_022447405.1 of Planctomycetota bacterium. Classification (GTDB taxonomy): domain Bacteria; phylum Planctomycetota; class UBA1135; order UBA1135; genus JAKVCE01. Next base: position 5,173 of record JAKVCE010000068.1, read on the forward strand.
GATGCGCGCCGGCGCGCCGGTCGCCATCGCGAGAGGTACGGCCATGGATGAGGTCGCGGCAGGCTGCTGCGTGGAGTTCGACGCGGAGGACGCCAGCGACTGCGTCCGCGCCCTGCATGAAGCCACCTCAATGGAAGAGGGCGCGCTTGAGGCTGCGCGTGAGCGCTCGAGAGCGTTCTCTTGGGACGAGAGCGCTGGCCGACTCCTCGACGCTTGGCTGAGAGCGATCGCTGGCGAGGTCCCGGGCTGAGCCCTAGTACTCTTCTTCGAGCTCGAAGCCAGGGTCGAGCTCGATCTCTTCTGAGCTCGTGAGGGAAGAGGTCCCCTTGAAGGCGAACCAGAACAGCGCCGCTGAGACGCCGAGGACGAGGAGGAAGACCAAGGCGCGGACCCAGAAGGGGTGCTGCGAGAGGTCGCTCGTCATCGCCGTGGCGTCGCTGTGGTGCGACGAGTACTGAAGGATCTCGCGCTCGCGGCGGTCGGAGACCTCGGCCGTTCGACCTCGCGCGGCAGACCTGAGCTCGCTGCGCCGCTCCTCGCTCAGCTTGGGCTTCGGCTTGGGCTTGTCCTCGAGGGACGGCGCGGCTCCGCCGACGCCGAGCTTCAGCTCGGGAGCGGGCGCGGGAGGAGGCGAGGCCGGAGCCGCGGGAGACTCATCGCTCACCTCCAAGTCGATCTCCTCTTCCAGGAAGAGCTCGTCCTCCTCCAACTCTGGTTCCGGAGCAGGGGCGGGGGGAGGCTCTACGGGCGCTGGCGCGGCCTCGACCGGCGCGGCTTGAGGCGCAGGCGCCTCATCCCCGCGGAAGCGCAGCTCGACCTTGCCGAGCTTGAACACGTCGCCGTCTGAGAGCTCGAAGCGCTTGGCGCGGACGCTGCCCAAGTGGATGCCGTTGCTGCTGTCGAGGTCTTCCAGGACCCAGGCGTCGCCCTCGGGGCGGAGCTTCGCGTGTACGCGGCTGACCGAGCCGTCGCGCACGACGACCTCACACTCAGAGACGCGCCCGAGGCGCACCTCCCCATCGAAGGAGTAGGTCTTGCCGAGGTCAGGGCCGGAGAGGACGAAGAGGCGGGGCATGGTCAGCTGCGGGCGGTCTGGAGCGCTTGGCGGAGCTCCCTCGGGTCGATCTTCCCTTGGAGCAGGGGCTCGCCGTCGAGCTCGAGGACGGGGATGGAGAGACCGTAACGCTTCTTGAGCTCTCGGTCTGTGGTGACGTCCACCTCCCGCAGCTCAAAGCGGCGGTGGGCGCCCAACTTCTTGAGCTCTCCCTTCAAGGTCTCGCAGAGGCTGCACCCTGGCCCTGTGTAGAGGGTCAGGGTCGCGAGCTCACGTCGGGGGCGAAATCGGTCCAGCCAGGACATGAAGGAATTCTAGCTCTCCGCCTGCCGTGCTTGCGCGGATCCCCCTCCCTACCTAGCGTGGACCCCGATGGCGGAGCCTCAGACAGCGGCGCCGGTGATCCGCTCAAGGGGAGTCACCAAGCGATACCGCGCCGGCCTCTTCAGGCGGCGCGACGCCCTCCGGGGAGTGGACCTCGAGGTGCAGCGAGGAGAGCTGCTCGGCCTCGCTGGCCCCAACGGCAGCGGCAAGAGCACCTGGATGCGGCTCGTCGCGGGTGTCGAGGTCCAGAGCGCCGGCGAGCTCGAGGTCCTGGGCGGGAGCACCGCAGAGACCGCAGTGAGGCGTGGCATCGGCTTCCTGCCTGAGGACGCGCCCTTCCCCGAAGAGCTCGGCGCGCGCGCTTGCCTCGAGCTCCTCGGCGCGCTCTCAGGGATGAAGCGCGACGAGGCGCGGACGCGCGGCGACGCGCTCCTTGAGCGCGTGGGGCTCGCGGCAGAAGCAGAGACCTCACTAGGCAAGTTCTCTCGCGGGATGCTGCGCCGCTTCGGGCTCGCCCAGGCCTGGCTGCACTCACCCGAGCTCATCCTCCTCGACGAGCCCACCGCTGGGCTCGACGCAGAGGGCCACGAGGTCTTGCGCGGGCTCCTGAGGGAGGCCCGCGAGGCTGGGACGACCGTCTGCCTCTCGAGTCACATCCCCGGCGACTTCGGCGCAGGCTGCGATCGGCTCGCCGTGATGCTCGGCGGGGAGATCATCCGCAGCGGCGCACCCGACGAGCTCCTCGGTGAGCCCGGGCGCTGGAGCGTCGAGGTGGAGGGCCTAGAGGAGGCGCGCGTCGGCGAGCTCACCGATTGGCTCGAGCGCGCGGGCGCCGCGCGGGCTGAGGTCCGATCCACGGGGCGCGAGCTCTCCGACCTCTACAGACCACCGAGCTGAGGCGGCCGCGATGCACCCCTCCCTCATCAAGCTCTCCTTCAGGCGCAGCCTCTGGCCTGCGCTCCTCATCGGCGGCCTCGCGCTGCTCTGGATCCTCTGGAGCGCGCACGCAGGCGAGGCGAGCGCGCTCGCCAGCCGCTCACGAGCGCCGGGGGTGTTGCGCTACTCCGTCTGGATGACCGGGCTCCTGGTCGTCGGACCGCTCCTCATCGCCAGCGCGGCGCGCGCCGGACACCGCCTCGCCCGCAGAGACGCAGCCTGGTGCGCGAGCCGGCCGGCCTCCAGGCTCTCCCTCTTCACCTCCTCCTGGGCAGGAGCTTCCCTGGCGGCCTGCGCCTGGCTCCTGCTCGTGGCCTTCACCGCAGAGCTCAGCGCTGGGGAGCATGAAGCGCGCGCGCTCCAGCCCGTGGGGAGCGCGACGCTCGCTCCCATCGAGAGCGAGCGGGCAGGGGTCGTGGCGTGGCAGCTGGATGCAGACGCTGCGGGGGGCGCCGATGTGCTGCGCGTCCCTGTGGGTCTCATCACAGTCGACGGCCCAGCGGCGACGGTGCGTGTCCGCCTCGCGCGCGTCACGGGTGACTCACTCACCGAGCGCGAGCTGCAGATCGCGACGAGGAGGCCCATCGAGGTCGACGTCCCGGGAGGGAGCGGGCCGCTCACCCTTGAGCTCGAGCGGCTGGGAGCGGGCGCGCTCGTGCTCGTCCCCTCCAAGCGCGCAGAGTGGTGGCGCGTCGCGGAGGGCCCGGCAGAGGCCTCTCTCCTCCTCAGCTATCAGTTCGGGCTCTTGGCCTGCGCCGTGCTCGCCTGGGCGATGTGCCTCGGGGTGTGGTTGCGCCCCGCGACAGCGACCGCGCTCACCCTCTCCGTCCTCCTCGCGCTGTGGGTCTCTGAGAGCGCGGTCGGAGGTTGGGGCGCGCTGATGGAGCACATCGCAAACGGTGACCTCCCAGGTTCGCCCACCCTCCTGGGTGGCGCAGCCTGTCTGACTGCTTGGGCGACAGGGACCTTCGCGGGCTGGTGGGGACTACGACGAGGAGCGCGCGCATGATCCAGGGCAAGGTCGCGCTTCAGGTCCTCGCCACCACCTGCGCCTTCGCGGGCGTCGCGCTCCTGCCCGCGCCCACCGCGCAGAGGAGCGGGCCGCTCGCGCCGATCGCCTCCTTCGTGGCGACCGTCCACTGGGCCAGAGCCGACGCAGCCTTTGACGAGGGACGCCTCGATGTCGGGCTGGCACGCGCCGAGCGTGCGCTCTCCCTGGACCCCAAGCCCTCTGAGGGCTGGTCCTGGCTGGCTAGCGTGCTCGTGCACCGCTTCGGCGCCCCAGAGTTCGAGGTCAGCCCCGCCGCGCGCCGCGCCGGGTCGCCGTGGCCTGCCGAGATCGCAGCGGCATCTACGACGTCGAGCAGAACCTGAAAGCCCGGTGGGGCGACCAGCTTTGCATCGTCGCCCTCGAAAAGGAGCCGGGCCACTTCACCTTGCGGCGCACCGCGAGCCTTTCGGGCATCGACCTGCACCAGGCCTACGATACGCTCAACCGCATCGACCCCCATGTCGACGGTCGCCCCCCCGGAAAACGCTGGGGCGGAAGCTCGAGCATCGGGGGCTCTCCCCGAGGTTCTGGAACCGGCC
>JAKVCE010000069.1:0-1427 GCA_022447405.1 Planctomycetota bacterium
CAGCAGGTCGAGCAGCTCAGTGAGACGAACGCCGAGCTCTTGGCGGCTTGGGAGGCCCAGCGCCGCGGCGCAGAGGCCGTCGGCTTCGACCTCGACTCGCTGCTCGGCGGGCTCTCACGAGTCACCGAGCTCCAGCACGAGGTGGTGGAGCTTGAGGAGGCCAACGCCGCCCTCAACCAGTCGCACGAGCTCTCCAACCAGAAGCTCTCAGCCCTCGAGGTCGACATCGAGGACTATGAGGAGAAGGTCACGGAGGTCGCGGCCGCTGAGCAGCAGCGCGCAGTGGAGGTCGACCAGCTCATCTCCCAGATCGAAGAGCTGCAGGCGAACAACGCCGAGCTCGAAGCGGTCGGAGACCACTCGAGCGATCGGATCGTCGCCCTTGAGGCCGAGCTCGAAGAGTTCGAAGCCGACGGGCTCGCGACCGAGGAGTCCGTCCGGGTCCACAAGGAGGAGATCGAGCTCCTCCAGGCTCAGATCGCTGCGCTCCAGGGAGAGGGTGAGCTCGACCACTTCGAGCTCCCGGTCCCTGAAGAGGCGAGCTATGAGCTCGACGAGGACGACGGTGCAGGTGTCCCCGCTGGGCACGACGAAGAGGACCTCGAGGACTACGAGGTCGACGACGCCCCGAGCTGGGAGTCCTAGTCTCCGCTCGGCGTCTCCGCAGCCTCCCTCGCTTTTAAGCTGGCGAGGGCGGCGCGGACGGCGGCGAGCTCGGTGCGAGTCGCCGATCCACCGGAGGTGACGGCGATGACGCGCACGTCGAGGACCGCGCCCTGGGAGAGCGTGTTCACCTGCGGGTCGGCGACGGCGGAGGCTTGGGCGACCTCTACGTCGAAGTCCTGCACATAGGCCGTCTGTTTGCCCACGAAGATGTGACTGCGCGGCGGGGCTGTCTGGCCAGAGGCCTTGGTGGGGGAGGTGAGCCTCGCGAGCTGGGCCTTCAGCACCGGGACGGCGGCGGGGTAGCCAGCGACGCCGAGGGCCTCGGCGGAGTTGGCGCGCACGGAGCTGTACTCAGAGGAGAGCGCGCGCACCAAGGGCAGGATGACGCCCTCCTCGCCTACGGCGGCGAGGGCGTGGGCGGCCTCGGTGCGGACCTCGCGCGAACCGTCCAAGGCGCAGCGCTGCAGGAGCGGCTCGAGAGACTTCGCCGGAGCGAGCCTCCGCAATGCGTGCGCTGCGAGGGCCCGCTCGTGTTCGCGACCGAGAGAGAGCAGCGGTGTGAGGGTGCGCTTAGGGTCGCCGAGCTCTGCGAGGCGGCGGATCGCCAGCTCACGGTGGGCGGCGCCCTTCTTCTTGGAGTAGGAGAGGGCCAGCTTGAGGGCGCGCTTCACCTCCTCGGGGTCGCGGCTCCGCAGGGTCGGGAGCTCTTACGGCAAATCATTTTTTTGAAAATATTCCCAAATACATGTGATTTTGGGTCA
>JAKVCE010000069.1:1437-8978 GCA_022447405.1 Planctomycetota bacterium
GAGCTTCGCGAGCGTTACGCAGGCCGAGTCGTGGTTTGGGTGCCTCGCGAGGAGCTCGTCTAGGGTGTCCAAGCCCTCGGGGATGAGCCCGTTTCCGAGGAGCCAGCGCGCGTACGAGAGCTGGGCGCCGGTGTGGGTCTCGCCGTCCTCAGTCTTGGGCAGATCGCGCGCGAGCGACTTCGCCTCGCGCAGGAGGTCACGCTCCATGAGGGCGCGGGTGACCTCGACGCCGGGGCCTACCGGTCGCCAGGCGCGGTCACGCCAGAGCTCCCAGCCTGACTCTGAGCGGCGCGCGCGGCCGCGGTAGAGCAGCCCGTCGCTCGCGAGGAGCACGCGCCGACGGTCCGGCTCGAGGAGGACCGGCTCAGGGTTCTCTGGCGGCGCGGTGTCCTGGAGCGGCGCGGCGCTGAGGGAGAGGGAGAGGAGGAGGCTGAGCACGCTCCCATCCTAGCAAGCCATCTGGAGTCGGGACCTCTGGCGCTAGAGGGGGCACTCCATGTCGTGCCGGTGGAGCCCAGGGCCGAAGCCGTCCTCTGTGAGCTTGATCGTCTCGAAGCCGAAGCGCTCGTAGAAGGCCACCGTCTTGTGCGAGGTGCAGAGCTCGACCGCCTCGAGCTCAGGGTGGTCCTTCGCCCAGGCCAGCCGATGCTCTACCAGCTTCGTGCCCAGGCCGCGGCGGTGCCAGTCCGGGTGGACGAGGCCCCAGCAGAGGTGCATCGAGGATCCCGCGATCGCGACCCCGCCGCAGGCGACGAGCTCACCCTCGACCTCGACGACGTAGTAAGGCGCCGGCTCATAGGGCTTCTTCGTGAGGAACTCGCGGTGCTCCTCGATCTCGTGGAGGAAGATGTACTCGGGGTGGTTCGCCGCGCAGATGGCGACGCAGGCCTCGAGGTCCTCGTCGGTGAAGAGGCGGATGGTTGAGGTGGGATCGGGCATCGAGACCTCAGGCTATGCCCAGCAGCGCACGGAGTCCAAAGACGGGGGCACAGAGCCTGGGGAAGCTGGCCTAGAGAGACCTAGAATGAGGACCCACGATGCGAGCGCTCCTCCTCATCCCTCTCCTCAGTCTGGTCCTGCCCCAAGGCCCGAGGGAGCTGTGGAGGGAGGGCGAGCGGGCGCGCGCCATCCAAGCGCTCAACGCCAAGCTGGCAGAGGACGAGCGCCCGGAGCTCAGGCGGCGCCTCATCGATTGGTGCTTCACCGTCCACAAGTACAGCGCCGCCCTCGAAGCGGCGGAGGGCTTAGGTGATGAGGGAGACCCGCACAGGGGACGCGCCCTCTACTTCCTCGGTCGCTACGAAGAGGCGCTGGCGCTCCTGGATGAGGGAGACGGCGAGGCGGTCTTGATGCGTGTCGAGGCCCTGCGCGCCCTCGGCCGTGACTGGGGGGAGTGGATCGAGCCCGCCGCGGAGCTCCTCGGTGAGGGGGACCGCCGGGTCGCGCTCCTGCGCGCCCGCGCGCTCCTTGAGGGAGGCGATCACGCCGCGGCTGTCGAAGCCTTCGAGGGAGCGCTCAAGCGCGCTCCCCTCGAAGCGGAGGCCCTCTTCGGTCTAGGCCGGGCGCTCGTCCTCTCCGGCGAGCGCACGCGCGGCCTCGAGGTCTTGGAGAGACACCGCGCGCTCACGCCGCTCTTGGACGCCCTCGACTTCGCCGAGCGGGGGCTCGACCTCGCGCCTCTTCACGGTCCGAACCACGCCGCTCTCGGAGACGCTTGGCGCGAGCTCGTGCCCTTCGACGGGGGCTCCTACGCCCGCGCTGAGGCTGCTTACCAGGCGGCCCTCAGCCGGATGAAGGGGAAGGCTCGCGTCCCGGTTCACCTGCGCCGCGCCCGCCTCATCGCCGATCACGGTGACGGCCTGATGGCCGCCGCCTTCTCCCTCGACGCCGCGCTCAAGGAGGGGGAGGACCCGCAGCTCCTCGTCCGGGCCGCGGACTACTTCTCGGAGGCTGGGGACGCTGGCCTGGCGCTCTTGCGCCTGGAGCGCGCCCTCGCCCTGAGGCCTGGAGACCGCGCGATCCGGGAGCGCATCGAGCGCGTGAGGAGGGGGAGGTGATGCGCGGCGCGCGCTGGATCACGCTCCTCTGCCTCTCTGGGTGTGGAGAGGAGGAGGCGCCTGTGATGCCGACGCCGCCCCCGACCTTCGCCTTCGCGGACGTGACCGAGGCGTGGGGTCTCGACTTCACCCACGACGCGGGGCTCACTCCGGAGAAGCACCTGCCCGAGACCATGGGCGCGGGCGCGGCGCTCGCGGACTTTGACTCGGACGGTGACCTCGACCTCTACTTTGTTCAGGGCGGAGAGCTGCCGGTCTCAGGGGTCGCGGACGACGGGAACATGAACCGCCTCTACCGCAACCAGGGCGGCGGCGAGTTCGTCGACGCGACGTACGGCGCCGGCGCTGCGGCGCACACCGGCTATGGGATGGGCGTCGCCATCGGCGACTGCGACGGCAACGGGCACCTCGACATGTACCTCTCTTGCCTTGGGGAGGACGCGCTGCTCTTCGGGAACGGGACGGCGTGGTTCCGGGACGGGCCGGCGGCCTCGGGCGTGCGCGACGAGCGCTGGACCGCGGGCTGCGTCTTCTTCGACGCGGACTCCGACGGCGACCTCGACCTCTACGTCACGGCTTACCTCGACGTCGACCTTGAGAGTCCCACCTGGTGCGGCGATCGAAAGGAGGGCTGGCGCTCCTACTGCCATCCGGACCACTACGCGGGGCTCCCCGATCGCTTCTGGCGGAACGAAGGCGACGGGACCTTCGTGGACGCGACCGCTGAGGCGGGCTTCGACGACATCGCCGGCAAGGGCCTCGGCGCGATCCCGGCGGACCTCGATGGCGACGGCGACCTCGACCTCTACGTCGCGAACGACAGCACCGAGAACAGGCTGTGGGTGAACGAGGGTGACGGCCGCTTCTCGGACGGGACGCTCCTCTCCGGCACAGGCGTCAACGCCCGCGGGCTCACGGAGGCGGGGATGGGGCTCGCCTCGGGCGACTTCGACCTAGACGGCGACCTCGACCTCTACGTCACGAACTTCGACGACGAGTCGAACACCCTCTACCGCAACGAGGGCGGGCTGATCTTCACCGACGTCACGGCCCGCTGGGGCCTGGACGCTCCGACGAGGATGCCGGTGGGATTCGGGACGATGGCCTTCGACGCCGACTCTGACGGCGACCTCGACCTCGCCGTCACGAACGGTCACATCATCGACAACATCGAGCTCTACCACGACGGCAAGACCCACGCCCAGCACGCGCTCCTCTTGGAGAACACCGGCAGTGTCTTCCGCTCTGTCCCTGCTGGTGACTTCCGCTCCGTAGATGCCGGCGACTTCGGCAGGACCCCGCGCGTCGGTCGCTGCCTCTTGGCGGGAGACCTCGACTCCGACGGCGACCTCGACCTCATCGAGACGGCCTGCGGCGGCGCGGCCAAGATCTATCGCAACGACTCAGCCAGAGGAGGAATCGCCGCGCCCATCGTGGGGACCCAGCCCTCCTACTTGGGCTCGATGTCCGCGCGTGAGTGATAGGGGGTGGGCTCGGGGAGGCCCAGGAGGCGGACGGACTCTTCCAAGAGGAACTCCCAGTCCATGAAGGGCTCGAAGGAGATGTCGAGCCAGCGGACGCGGCCGGCGCCGTCGATGAGGTAGGTGCCGTGCAGCGGGACCTCCTCGAAGTCGTCATAGGCGCGCCAGCTCTTGAAGAGCTCCAGCTCGGGGTCCGCTGCGAGGGGGAAGGGGTAGGGCTCCTCGCCGTCTTCGCCGACGCCCGCGGCGAGGACCTCAGGCGTGTCGGTGCCGATGGCGACCATGTCGATGCCGCGGTCTGCGAACTCGTCGTAGGCGGGGGTGAAGGCCGCCAGCTGCTCGACGCAGTGCACGCAGCCGAAGCCCAAGAAGAGGATCACGACCACGGGGCGGCCGCGGTAGTCGGAGAGGGCCAACTCGCCGCCGAGCCCGTCGGGGTGCTTCCAGCCCGGCGCCTCGATGGGCGTCCAGCGCACGGGGCCGAGGGAGTCGAGGTCAGGCCGCGCCTCGGCGGGGATGTCCTCTGCAAACTTCACCTCGGGGCGCCAGTCCTCGGGTAGGCCGCGCTCTTCTGCCAAGGGGGCGAGGCGCGCGAGCGCGGGGAGGGAGAGGTCGGCGCGGGAGGTCCAGGCGCGCAGCTCGTCGAAGAGCTCGAGCGCCTCCTCGGTCTTGCCTGAGAGGTAGAGGATGTGGGCGAGGGTCGCCTTGGGATAGATGCGGCCCTTCTTGTCCTTGGCTGCCTCGCGGGCGACCTCTTCTGCCTTCTCGCCCTCACCGGCCCCGATGTAGAGGAGCGCTAAGTGCGCCTTCTCGAAGCCGCGCTCTTTCAGGAGCTCGAGGTTCTCAGTGACCTCTTCGTGGGTGAGCACCTTGCGCAGGGCGTCCAAGGACTCGAGCTGGTCGTGGATGTCATCGAGGGTGGGCTGGTACTCATCGAGCACGTCGCTCATGGCCTCGTGGATCTTCTTGCGGTCGCCGCCCTCTTCGCGGACGCCGTCCTCAGCCTCCTCCATCTCCGTCACGCGCTCGGCCTTGGCCTCGGCCAGGGCCTCCTCGAGGGCGAGGCGCTCGATCTCGAAGGACTCCCAGTTCCCGAGGTAGGCGTGGGACTTGGCGAGGCGGTGCGCCCTGTCGGCGCGGTCCTTGGGCTCGTCGGAGACGTCGAGGTAGTGCGTGTCGGTGAGCTCGACGAGCGCCTGCCACTGCTCATAGAGCGAGAGCGTCTCGAGCAGGCGGCGGCGGCCGTAGTTGGCGCTGCCGTCGTCCAGGGTGTTGTAGTCGGGGTGGCGAGGCAGCTCGATCATGTTCTTCGCCAGGGAGACGGACTCCGCGACGCGGCCGTGGTGGCGCAGGCTGCGGGTGAGCCACTCGTTGTTGTGGGAGAAGTTGTGGATCTGATCGGGGAGGATCCAGTCACGCATCATGTGAGCGTGGTCGACGCGGGCCGAGGCCTCCTGCTGCCAGGCGGCGTCGGAGTGGCGGCCTAAGCGGTCGAAGATGTGGCCGCCCATGTGCCACATGTGCGCGACCGTGGGCATGGACGGTCCGCTCGCGAGCGCTGCGTCGACGACGCGCTCGGCGTTCTCCTTCTGGTCCCAGAGGTGGATGCGGTAGTGGTGGGCCGGGTGGTCGGGCTTCTCTTCGAAGATCTGCTGGAGGATGGCCTCGTTGGCCTGGCGGCCGCTGATCGGGACGCCGAGCCGCTCGTTGAGCCACAGGCGGTTCACGGACAAGGCCTTGGCTTCGAGGTCGTCGGGGAACTCCCAGAGGATGTCGGAGTAGGCCTTGGTGAGGTCCTTGGCCCGTGACTTCCTGCGCTTCTTGCGCGCCTCTGTCTCCTCCTTCTCCTTCTTCTCGTCGAGCTCTTGGAAGCGCTTCGGGGTCTCCTCGCCCTCGACCTCGTAGAAGTCGGCGAGGGCGTCGATGTACATGCGCTCGCGCTCGGTGACGCTGTCGCGCTCGAGCCAGGCGCGGCGGGCGAAGTCGGCGGCGCGCTCATCGTTGTCGACGTTGGCCATGGCCATGCCCCAGAGGGCCATGGTGCAGCTCTCATCCAAGGAGCGGATGTGCCGGAAGGTGCGCTCGGCCTCGAAGTACCAGAAGCCGTGCAGGAAGGAGACGCCCTGGTTGAAGAAGGCCTGGACCTCTTCGTTCTTCGCCGTGACGGGGAAGGAGACGTTGGCTTGGGTCTCGAGGAGATATGCGGCCTGTCTGGGCCCCTCGTTGAAGGACTGTCCGTGGACCGAGTGCCCTTCGAGGACTTCGTCGGTCTCTTCGGTCTCCGCCGGCGCCTGGGCGAAGGGGGAGAGGGAGAGAAGGAGGGGGAGGAGGTGCATGGCTACAGATGATACGGGCTGCGCTAGAGACCACGGGGCCGACATACAGGAGATTGACCTTCGGCGGTCCACGAGAGCGGGCCATGCGCAGCGGTGCTGCGCCAAGGGAGCCCGCGCCGGTCGAGCTCTGGGCCGATGGCAGGGGGAGCCCCTGCGCTCACCCAGACCTCGCTGGGGGAGAGGCGCTGCAAGAGGGCTCCGAGCCAAGGCGAGTCCGAGCCGTGGTGCGGGGCGAGGAGCAGGTCGGTCGGGCCGTCGAGGTCGCCCTGGTGGAGCATGAGGTCGAGGCCATCTCCTTCCGCGTCTCCGGAGAGGACGACGCGTTTGGATTGGTAATGGATGACGAGGCTGCGTGAGCCCTCGTTGCCAGGCTGGTCCAAGCCGCGGTGCAGCTCGAGTCTGAGCGGGCCGTCTTTGAGAGAGAGCGCGCCGGTCTCCACATCCAGATGAGCAGACTCTAGCGCATGTCCACGCGTGATCGCACCGAGCCAGAGCTCGGGCGGGAACCGCGACGCGACGCGCGGCAAGGCGCGGGCGTGGTCGGAGTCCGCGTGCGAGCAGACGATCACGACGGGCGGGTTGCCCCAGCTGCGCAGGAGGGGGAAGAGCGCGGCGGTCACGAGCTGTGAGCGGTCGCGGCTGCCGGCGTCGAAGATCCAAGCGCGAGAGCCCGGAGCGCGGAAGACCACGCAGGTGCCGTGCCCGACATCTAAGGCGTGGACCTCGAGTGTCTCTGCGCTCGTGTCTCTCGGCGAGAGGAGCGCGATCCAGGCGGCAGCGGCGCAGGAGAGGAGGAGGCGGCGCCTGGTCCGCGCACGGATGACCCAGAGCGTCGATGCGCACGCGAGGAAGACCAGCCACTGCGGTCGGAGCGGGAGCTGGACAGGCGTCGCGGGGAGCCCGTCGAAGGAGACGAGGAGCGCGAGCAGCGCGTGGGTGAGCAGCCGTGAGAGCTCTTGGAAGGGGGCGACGCCCATGAGGGAGGAGAGCCACAGGTCGAGCCATCCGAGGAGCAGCAGCGGGGTGATGAAGAGGGCGGCGAGCGGGGTCGCCAGCACCCCCGCTGGCGCGAGCTCGCCGAAGTGATGCCAGACGATGGGCGCGGTGGAGAGGACCGCGACGACGCTCGCAGCCACTGCTGTGATCGCCGCGTCGCGCAGGCGGCGTAGGAGCGCGAGCGGTAGGGCGAAGAGGGGATGGAGGTCCAAGGAACTTGTCAGGGGATCCTCTTCGCGGTCTCGTCCTCGGAGCAGGCGCCCGAGGGTGCTTGAAGTCAGGATGAGACCCAGCGCTGCTGCGTAGGAGAGCTGGATGGAGACGGACTGCCAGGCGCGCGGGTCTGCGAGGAGCTCTAAGAGGAGGGCCAGGGCCCACGCCGAGAGGGAGTCGGGTCGCCGGCCGTGCTCTTCGAGGCCGGGCTGAAGCGGGACGAGCGGGGCGAGGCTCGCCAGCGCCCACGCGCAGGCCGCGCGCATCACGGGCGCGCCGGATCCGGAGAGGGGGACGAGGGTCAGGACGAGCGCTGCGCGCAAGAGCTCTGGAGAGATGAGGCGATGTCCGCGGAGGCCGGGGAGGACGAGCGAGAGGAGCGCGGCGAAGAGCCTGGCGAGGGGCGCGCAGAGGAGCGCGGCGAGGATCGAGACATGGAAGCCGGAGATCGCGAGCAG